>CAZVUF010000281.1:0-3156 GCA_964629355.1 uncultured Pirellulales bacterium
GGGAATTCCAGAAATATCAGGATTGGCCCGGCATAAAGCCCAAGCCGATAGACCCATTGAAAGTGCTGGAAGCCGAATAAAACAAAATCAAATTATTGGTAATTGGTGATTGGTTACCATTTAACCAATTAAGTATTTATGAAAGATTTATTGATACAAACCGCGAAGCGAACCGGCCTGGTTGATGCTGAGAAATTGGCCAGGTTCTTTGAAGAAAACAACAGTCACGGACGTCTTGATGAGCGATTGCTTAACTGCCCATATTTTACCGAAGACGTTGTATTAAAGCTGTTTGCTGAGACTCTGGGCTGGGAATTCCTGCCGGAGGTACCTCAAAAGGCGGTGGCTGTCGAGTTTATAGAAGCAGTTCCTGCGACATACGCTCAGCACCATTATCTTATCGGTATCAGACGCGAAGGCAATAACAGCGAGCTTACGGTAGTTTTATCAAAACCGTTAGATGCCGATGCTCTGGATAATGTCTCGAAGATGACGGGTATGTCGGTAAAGCCAGCCATATCCACCCGTGCTGCTATTACCTCTGTGATAGATGTTGCCTATGAGCAGAGAACAACGGTTATTGAAGAAGTAGCTGAGGAGCTTGATTCGCAGAATCTCGACCAGCTCGTTGATGAGGTTACCGCTTCAGATGACCTGCTCGATGTGGTCAATCGTCCACCGGTTATCAGGCTGGTCAATGACCTTCTTTTTCGCGCTCTGCAGTTAAGAGCCAGTGACATTCACGTTCATCCGTATGAGTCAAAGATTCAGATTCGCTATCGTATCGACGGCATTTTGTATGACACTTTAAGCCTGAACAGAAATGTTTTGCCGTTGATTATATCTCGTATTAAGGTTATGGCGGGTATGGATATAGCCGAGCGCCGGCTTCCACAGGATGGCCGCTGCAGTGTTCGGCTGGGCCAGCGCGAGGTGGATTTACGCATCAGCACGGTGCCGACCAGCTATGGTGAACGCAGCGTCCTGAGGCTGTTAGATAAAAGCACCAGCCTTTTTGGGCTGGACGAGCTGGGCCTATGGGGGGATGACCTGAAAAGATTAGATTCCTTGCTCCACCGCTCGCACGGGGTTATTTTTGTAACCGGCCCAACAGGCAGCGGAAAAAGCACCACTCTTTATGCCTGCCTTAACAGAATTAATTCATCCGAGAAAAATGTGATAACTGTAGAAGACCCTATCGAATATCAGCTCGAAGGGATCAGTCAGATTCAGGTCGCCTCCAAGAAAGGAATGACTTTTGCAACATCACTTAGGCATGTGTTGCGTCAGGACCCGGATGTTATAATGGTCGGCGAAGTTCGGGACATCGAGACGGCTCGTATGGCAATACAATCATCGCTTACGGGACACTTGGTTTTCAGCACTCTGCATACGAATGACTCGGCTGGTGCGGTGACCCGACTTTTGGATTTAGGTCTCGAGCCGTATTTGGTAAGCTCATCGTTGATTGCTGTGATCGCACAGCGGTTAGTGCGAAAAGTGTGCCCGAGTTGTAAGCAGAAATATCAGCCTACTCCTCACGAATTAAGAGAGCTTGGGCTGGGACCCGTGCAAGTATCCGGTTTAACTGAAAACAACGTAACGTTCTTTGTGGGAACGGGATGCGATAAATGTTTTCAGACGGGCTATCGCGGCCGAACCGGTATTTATGAAATGATGCTGATTAATGATGAAATCCAGGAGTTGATATACAAGAGAAAAACTGCCGGTATAATAAAGAAAAATGCTCTTGATGCTGGGCTGCAGACTCTGCGTATGGATGGGGCCAGGAAAGTGCTTGCAGGAATAACAACAATCGCTGAAGTTTTAAGAGTGACACAGACAGATGTGATGTAAGAAAAGAAATCAAAAATTAAAATGCAAATTTCAAAATGACATATAAAAATGCAAACTGTGATTGCTATTTTTGGATTTTGATTTGTAATATTGATATTTGATTTTTGATATTTAATCTTAATTTATGCCAAGATACCATTATACAGCTATAGCAGCGGATGGCAAGAAGGTTAAAGGAGCAATTGCTGCTGAAAGCTCTTATGTTGCGCGAAAACAGCTCAGAGCCCGTAGCATCCACCCCACAACGGTGATGGAGGTCGGCTCCTCAACCGAACGCAGAGCTGCACTTCTGTCGTTCATTTCAAGAGGAAGTAAGAGCCAGTTAATTGATTTTACAAAGCAAATGGCTACTTTGCTTGATTCTGGGATTAAGCTGACCGAATCGCTTTCCGTGCTTACTTTGCAGGCGTCTGATGTCCGGTTCAGGAACGCCCTTACGGACATTCGCGACCGTGTTGTTACCGGCGAATCGCTTACAGATGCCTTGAAGGATTACGACGGTTACTTCGATGTCATATATGTAAGCATGGTCCGCGTAGGTGAGGTTACCGGCACCTTGGCAAAAAGTTTTGCAACCATTGCCAACTTTATGGAAAAGCGCCAGCGCGTCGAATCTAAGGTAATGACGGCAATGATATATCCGATCGTTCTAATTTTATTCTGTATCGTGGCGATTCTGATTCTGACAACAAAGGTTATCCCTACCATAGGCGAACAAATTGAAAGAGCAGGGCAAGATTTACCATGGATTACCAAACGATTAATGGATGTAGGCTTTGTGCTGACAAGCTGGTGGGTGTTGGTGGTCATAACGGCGATATTTGCGATTGTCTGGGGCTTGAAGAAGTTCTTCAAGACCGAACGCGGAGCATATTTACGTGACAAATTTTTGTTGTCTTTGCCGATATTTGGCCCTCTTATAAAACAACGTGTGGTTTCACGTTTTGCCTCAACGCTTTCGACACTACTTGGTTCGGGACTTGCTATGGCCGAATCTCTTAGGGTTGTCGCAGAAGTCACCGGCAACAGCCTGATGAAAAAAGCCGTCCAGCAGTCCCGCGAGAGGATTCTTGCCGGGGCTGATATTGCAACGCCGTTGAGAGACAGTGGCGTTATCGACCCAGCTATCGCGCACATGGTAGCCGTCGGAGAAAAAAGCGGTGAGCTGGAGACAATGCTTAAAAGTATAAGCGACAATCTTGAGGCCTCAACCGACGTGGTTATTGAAAGATTAAGTGCGGCTATTGAGCCGATTATTATAATCTTTATGGCTGGTATAATCGGGCTAATCGCTTATGC
>CAZVUF010000282.1:0-3133 GCA_964629355.1 uncultured Pirellulales bacterium
AAACAAATGAGGAAATCAAATCTTCGCCGGCAATCTTTGATGGGCTTGTCTTTATTGGCTCATCTGATGCGAATATCTATGCGATTGATTTAGCCAGCGGCCAACAAGTGTGGGCATACACTACCAACGGCGCTGTTGAGGCGGCACCGTGCGTAATAGGTGGCTCAGTATTCGTAGGCTCATCGGATAATTTTTTGTATGCGATTGATGCCAAAACCGGCCTGCTAAAGTGGAAATATAAAACGGATGGACAAGTACTTGGAGCTGCAAACTGGACACGCTTGTCTGATGCCCAAGGCATTTGGATACTTGTGGGCAGCTATGATAATAAACTACACTGTGTGGATTCGACAAACGGTAAAGCTGTATGGACTTACCAAACGCAGAACTACATAAATGGTGCTCCTGCGGTTGATAATGGGAAAGCTATCTTCGGCGGCTGCGACGCGAAGATTCATGTTATTTCTCTATCTGATGGTAATGAAATAAAGCAGATTGATACCGGCTCATTTATCGCAGGCTCAGCGGCACTTTTACAGGGACGGGCATACGTTGGCAATTACGACGGCGTTTTTATATGCGCCGATATCACCACGGGTAAGATTATCTGGCAAAATCCTTCTTTGAATTCGCCGATTTTTTCATCTCCTGCTGTTGGTGAGAACGTGGTTGTATTTGGAGGACGGGATAAACGTGTTCATTGTTTGCGTCGTGAAGATGGAAAGCAGCTTTGGGAATTTGTGACTTCGGGCAACTTTGATAGCTCACCGGTAATCTGCGGCGATAAAGTAGTGGTCGGCTCTGAAGATGGACGTCTTTATATGATAGAACTTTCTAACGGGAGCCTCGTATGGTCTTATGAGATCGGTCAGGCTATTACCTCATCGCCTGCTATAGCTGCGGGAATGGTCGTTGTGGGCAGCGATGACGGTTTCGTATACGCTTTTGGATCAGGATACAGAAGTCAGTAATTAGAATTTTGTATTCTGTCTCCTGTTTTCTGTATTCTTTTTATATTATGAGAATTGTTCAAATTACTCCAGGTTCGGGCGACAGTTTCTACTGTGAGAACTGTTTGAGGGATGCTGCACTGGTAAAAGCCATGCGGAGCAGGGGACATGATGTCCTGATGGTTCCGCTTTATTTACCTTTACAGGTTGATAAAAGTGAGCAAATAAGTAACGCACCTATATTTTTCGGTGGTATCAATGTGTATCTTCAGCAAAAGTCGCCCCTTTTCCGAAAGACTCCTCGCTGGATAGACCGTCTTTTTGATGCTCCTGCACTTTTACAATGGGTTGGACGCAAAGCTGGAATGACTAATGCAAAAGATTTGGGCGAGGCCACGATTTCGATGCTGCGAGGAGAGCACGGACAGCAAAAAAAAGAATTAGATAGACTCATTGATTGGCTGAGTGCCCGGGACAATAAACCTGATATTGTTTGTTTGTCTAACATTCTGTTAATTGGTCTTGCCGCGAATATCAAGGAAGAGCTTGGTGTGCCAGTGGCTTGTATGCTTCAGGATGAAGATGGATTTTTAGACAGCTTGGATTCGCAATACGCGGGACAGGCATGGCAGATAATTTCTGAGTGCGCAACTGATGTGGATGCCTTTATCTCTGTAAGCAGATATTATGCCGATTTTATGCAGCAAAAGCTGCAACTTGAGGCAGACCGTGTGCATGTCGTATATGTTGGCATTTCGTTGGATGCTCATAAAGCGAGTCAACCGAGGGACACCGTGCCGAAGGTGCCAACCATTGGTTTTCTATCAAGAATGTGCTCTGATAAAGGTTTGGACACGCTGGTTGATGCCTTTATCATGCTGAAGAAGTATGAGAAGCTAAAGGATTTAAAACTGAAAATAGCAGGTGGCAAGAGGGCTGATGATGAAGAATTTATAAATCAGATTAGGCAAAAATTGAAGTCCTTTGGTCTGATTAACGATGTTGAGTTCCTGCACAGTTTTGATCTAACTGACAAACTTGAGTTTTTACGAACACTTTCGGTATTGTCGGTGCCGGAGAAGCAGCCTGTTGCGTACGGATTGTATGTACTTGAAGCTCTCGCAGCAGGTGTGCCCGTGGTGCAGCCTGCAAGTGGGGTATTTCCGGAACTGTTGAAAATGACCGATGGTGGAGTGTTATTTGAGCCAAATAATGCCAGCGCATTGGCAAAAGCATTAGAGATGTTTTTAATGGACCTTAATTATTCCCAGGACATCGGAGAAGAAGGTCGAAAAGCAGTGTTTGAAAAATTTAACATTGAGCAAACTGTCGAAGAAATTGTGCGTATATACACAGGTATAGTAGATTAGGATTTGTATTAATTATGCTTGAGCTTGTTAATGTGACAAAAAAGTATGGTTTTTTAGGGCACGAAGATTCCTACGTTTTAAAAGGTATAATGCTCAAGGTAGCAAAAGGACAATCTTTAGTCATAGTTGGACCTTCCGGCAGCGGAAAAAGCACATTACTTAATATTATTGGTGCATTGGACCTTCCTACCACAGGTCAGGTATTGCTTGATAGTAAAGACCTTACCAAATTACGAGAGCCTGAATTAGCCAAGGTTCGTAATATGGAAATCGGTTTCGTTTTTCAGTTACATCATCTTCTGCCCCAGTGCACGGTACTCGAAAATGTTTTAGTCCCGACCCTTGTGAACAAAAGGGGAGATTCGCAACAAGAGGTTAAAGAAAGAGCGCTTAATTTACTACAACGTGTAGGTCTTAAGGATCATGTACTGCATCGGCCTGGCGAGCTTTCAGGGGGAGAGCGTCAGCGTGTAGCGGTTGTAAGAGCTTTGATTAACAGGCCCAGGTTGCTGCTCGCTGACGAACCTACCGGCTCTCTTGATGAGGCGACGGCAGAAACAATTGCGGACCTTTTGGTCGAATTAAACAAAAGTGAAGGTGTTGCATTGATTGTCGTGACACATTCACTCCGGCTCGCCGGGCGCATAGGACACGTGATGGAATTGACCGACGGCTTATTAAAAGACAGGAGCCGGGGATGAATTTATATAAACTTTCCAGAAGGAGCCTTGGCTTTTATTGGCGGACAAACTTGGGAGTTTTATTAGCCGTAGTGGTCGCTGCTTCAGTCTTGACAGGCGCGCTGGCTGTAGG
>CAZVUF010000283.1:0-3130 GCA_964629355.1 uncultured Pirellulales bacterium
ATCGGAGCCGGTGACGGAAAGGTGCATCTATTCCAGGGCATACCTGAAATTTGCGACATAAACCTCGACGGCAGCGTGGATTTCATCGATTTTGCCCTGCTTGCCGCCCTTTGGGGACAAAGTGACACCAAAAAATTCAGCGAAGCCGACTTTACCGGTGACGGCAAGATAAACATTGATGATTTAGCCCTGCTTGCCGAAAACTGGCTTATGATGCCTTAGCCCCCAGTTTCACTTGGGATTTTTCTCCGCACACTCATTTTTCGCATTCTGTTCCGTTTTTTTTTATTAGCAATTCATCGTTCTTTGTTTATAATCGTAGCCTCGTTTTTGTTAGAGAAACAGGGGATTTGTATGCTTAGGAATAAAATAACGATAGTCGGTGCTGGTAACGTCGGCGCAACAGCCGCATATATCGCCGCAACGAAACAGCTCGGCGACATTGTCTTGTTAGACATAGTTAAGGGATTGGCCGAGGGCAAAGCCCTTGACATAGCTGAGGCAAGCCCCGTTCAGCTTTATGACTGTGAGACAATCGGCACAACCGACTGGGAGCAAACCTCAGACAGCAATATCGTTATAATAACAAGCGGCCTACCCCGCAAACCCGGCATGAGCCGTGATGACCTGCTTGCAAAGAACGTCCAGATAGTCAAGGATGTCAGTAAAAAAATCGCTGAATATTCGCCTGACAGCATAATCATTGTAGTTTGTAACCCTCTCGATGCGATGGTTTATACAGCAGCTAAAGTTACCGGCTTCGATAAGAAGAAAATCATGGGAATGGCCGGTGCCTTGGATTCGGCGCGTTTTAGCTACTTTCTCGCACAGGAGCTTGGTGTGAGCGTTGAAGATATAAAGACCGTCTTATTGGGTGGCCACGGCGATGATATGGTGCCGCTGCCACGCTTTACCTCTGTCGGCGGAATACCCATCGCTGAGTTGCTCGATGAGGAAAAAATCGACGAACTTATAGAAAGGACCCAAAACGGCGGCATCGAGATTGTAAATCTGTTCGGCTACAGCGCTTTTTATGCACCGGCTGCCGGGACCGTTAAAATGGCTGAAGCGATACTCAAAGACAAAAAAACAGTGATGTCCTGCTGTGCCTATTGTGACAGCGAGTATGGTGCCGGCGGATATTTCGTGGGCGTCCCGGTAATCCTCGGCAAAGACGGCATCGAGAAAATCATAGAGCTTGATTTGAATGATCTCGAACGGAATCTGTTTAAAAAATCTCTTGCTCGCGTCCAACAGCTTGTAGTTCAGGTTAATAAGCTTCGATAGACATTTACGCCGGACTTTCGTTGATATGTAACAAAAAAACACGTTTCATAAGGAAAGAGTGAAGCTTCTTTTTCAGGCCAAAATAGCCAAATGAGAAAAAGACTAAAACCAGTACTTAACTTTTTCCTGAATCTGTCGAGAATAGACTTGAAGGTCTATTCCTATGTGTATAGCGAACAAACTTTCGAATCAGAGAAAGACAGATGTGCAAATTTTTAGTTTTATCGGTCGAACTTATTTGTTGAGCTACTGCAGATAATATTGTAGCTTATCAATTTTAAGTATTTGAATATAGGAGCGCAAATGGAATTGATAAAAAAAGTCAAAGAGGCTGAGCAGCAGGCTCAACAAATCATCGAACAAGCCAAAGCTGAGATGGCTAAGCAAGCCGAAGAAAGCCGGGAACATCGCCGCCAGGTCCTGGAAGAGGCTGAGCAGGGAAGGAAAAAAGCTATAACAGATGCCGTCGCCCAAGCGGAAGCACAGGCTCAGCAGGAAGTTGAGAATCTTAAATTGCAGGCTGAAAAGCAACGTCAAGAATTGCGGGGTAAAGCAGAAGGCAGAAAAGCTGGGGCCGTGGCAAAGGTGATGGATTGCATCTCAATTCGTTATACTGAGCGAATCGAAAGGTCTGACCATAACAACCATAACAACCATAACAACATGGGGGATTCTTTTCAGAGTTTATCCTCGAGCGAAGTGAAGGACTCAGATGACATTTTATGCTTCAGGTGATTACTTACGAGGCTAATTATGGCCATAGCCCAAATGTCAAAAGTGATAATTGTAAGCTTTCGCACAGAAGCTTCGCAGCTTCTGGAGGCCTTGCAGCTTGAAGGCATCTGCCAAATCCTCAATGCCGAAGAGGCAATGGTCAGCAAGGATTCGCCTGACTTAGCTGCTGCAGCCCGGCGTCCAAGAGATATTGAAGAGATGCTGCATCGCCTGCAAAGTAGCATTGCATTTCTTGAAAATTACGCCGAAGAAAAAAAGGGCTTGGCTACCGTTCTTTCACCGCGGACGGTCGTTGATGAGAAATCTTACAATGATGTGGTTTCAGATGAACAAATTCTCAAAATAATCGACCGCTGTGTTCATTTGGAATCATCCATCGAAAAGCTCAGGAATCAATGCGATGGTCTTCGTGGCACTTTGGAGCAACTCCATCCTTGGAAGTCACTACAAACCCCGGTGGAGGAGATTGGTCAGCTTCAGCAAACTATTTGCCTGACTGGATTGCTGCCAATAGGTCAGTTTGAGCATCTCCAGGAAGAATTATCCGAGCTTGCCGGTGCAATTCAGCAGGTTGGGGCGGCAGGCAATCGGTTTGCCTGTCTTGTTGTTTGTCTGAAAGAAAAAATAGGTGATATGCAAAAACTGTTGCGGTCAGCGGAGTTCGAACCTGTCAACTTCGGTGCCTGGACCGGCACCGTAGCGGAATTGATAAAAGAGCATACCGACAAATTAAACGATGCGGAGAATCAATTAAAAAACCAAATAAATTCTGCAGTAGTATTAACTGAAAATTTACTTAAGCTGCGAATTCTTCATGATCATTACGAGAATCTCTTAAAGAGAGAACAGGCCAAGGATAGTGCTCCGGCAACACAGCATGCAGTGTTTTTAGAGGGCTGGGTAAAAGAGCATGATTATCCCCGCCTGCAAAAAATTGTCTCGAAGTTTAAGGCATCGAGTTTGACGAAAGTAGAACCGGCTGAGGGCGAAGAGATTCCGGTAGAGATTGAAAATAAGGCTGCCGTCAAACCGTTTGAGGTGATAACGCGTCTGTATGGTATGCCGCACCATTTGAACGTCGATCCGACGGTGTATCTTGCGCCGTTTT
>CAZVUF010000284.1:0-3117 GCA_964629355.1 uncultured Pirellulales bacterium
ATTGAACCATTTGGGCCTCGGTCCTTATCCACTGGAGTATGTCGTTTATGTGTTTCAGCTTGAATCGCGCTACTTTCATAATTTCTCCAGGTAAGCTTCCCTAATAATTTGCGTGTAGTGGTCTCAAACGTAGCTTAGAGATGGCTGAATACCTGCTATTTCTGAAATATTGTACTATGCTTTTAACTTTTCTTTTAATAAATCAACCAGTTCAATTACCTTATCCGGTGCTTCTTCGAGACTAATTTTTTGGCTTTTGGATTCTGACCGTAGCTTGATTTCTACTTTGCCTTCGGCAAGCGACTTTTGGCCGACAGTAACTCTCACAGGTATGCCGATAAGGTCTGCATCTTTGAACTTTATTCCACCTCGTACAGGCCGGTCATCTAATAAGACATCAATGCCTTTGTCGAGCAATTTCTGGTAAATATTTTCGGCTGTTTGTGCAACGTCTGGGTCTTCATGGTTGACGCAGGTGACAATGACCTCAAAAGGCGAGATAGAAATTGGCCAGAGAATGCCGTTCTCATCGTTACCGAGTTCTATAGCCGAAGCCATAATTCTATTTATACCGATGCCGTAACAGCCCATGAGGCAGGGCTTTTCCGTGCCGGTTTCGTCGAGGAATTTTGCTCCGAGTTTTACGCTGTATTTGGTGCCGAGTTTGAATACCTGTCCGACCTCGATGCCTTTTTTGAATAGAAGTCTTTTGCCGTTGTATGTGTCACCCTCCACAGCAAGGCGGATGTCGGCAACGATAATATTATCGCCTTCGAGCGGAAAATCTCTGCCGGGGACAACGTTTTTAATGTGGTAATCGGTCTTATTAGCGCCGGTTACTCCAATAGCCATCGCTGTAACAGCGTAGTCTATAATCATTTTGGAGACTTTCTCAGCTATTCTCATCGGCCCAGCGAATCCAACTTTTGCCCCCGTGACCTTTTCAATCATTGGCTCGTCCGCAAGTTCTATGTGTTCACCCCCAAGAATTTGGGTAAGCTTTTCTGTATTTAATTCGTGGTCGCCTCTCACCAATGCCGCGATAGTGCCGTCTCTGGTGGAAAATATGAGCGTCTTTATCATATCTTTCGGCTGCGTTTGCAGAAAGGCACAAACAGCTTCGATGCTGCCAATATTGGGCGTATGGACTTCCTTCATCGGTGGAATTTTTGAGGCTGTTTTTTCCTTCGGCAGTGGGTCGACATCTGCTCGTTCAAGATTAGCGGCATAAGAGTCATTTTCGGTATAGACGATGGTGTCCTCGCCGGACTCGCAGGGCACAGTGAACTGGTGCGAGCCGGAGCCACCCATCTCGCCGACCTCGGCCTCGACGATGACGTAATCAAGCCCACAACGTTTGAAAATCCTGCAATATGCATCGTACATGGCTTTATATGATTTGTCTAAGCCTGCAGGGTCGGTATCGAAGCTGTAAGCATCTTTCATTATGAATTCACGTGAGCGAATTGGGCCGAACCGTGGGCGGAACTCATCACGGAACTTGGTACTTATCTGATAGAGGTTGATTGGTAGCTGTTTGTAGGACTTTATCTCGCCGGCAGCGAGGTAAGTAACAACCTCTTCAGCGGTAGGGCTGAGCACATTTCCTTTGCCGTGGCGGTCGTTGAGCTGGAATATTGTCGGCCCATAATCGACACTGCGGCCGGTTTTCTGCCAGAGCTCCAGCGGCTGCATAGAGGGCACGAGAATCTCCTGGGCGCCGGCTTTGTTTATCTCTTCGCGGACGATTCCTATGATTTTGAGCAGGCTGCGCCAGCCTAACGGCAGATAGGTATATGTGCCGCTGGCGACCTTGCGGATAAGCCCTGCTCGGATCATCAATTGATGGCTGGTTATTTCTGCATCGGAGGGTACTTCCTTGGTCGTAGGTATCAGCATTCGGCTGTATCGCATATCTTATACCTCATGTTTGAATAATGAGAAATAATTATTGAATGTATATAGCCCAAAACCTGGATACTT
This sequence comes from uncultured Pirellulales bacterium, assembly GCA_964629355.1. Taxonomy (GTDB): domain Bacteria; phylum Planctomycetota; class Phycisphaerae; order Sedimentisphaerales; family Anaerobacaceae; genus CAZVUF01. The sequence continues at coordinate 1,984 of CAZVUF010000284.1, forward strand.
GCAAGCATTGTTATGGTTAGCCCATCAATTTATTGGTGGATTTAGCCCGACTATAAAAAAATGCGTGCAAATGCTCTTGGCTTTTTTTCTTATTTAGGATAGAATTTGCAAACCGCACTTGGTCATATTGAATATCCCGGTCAATATGTTCACTGACCAGTTACTTAGAATAGAAGGGTAAAATTTCGGGATGGGTATCGCTATCGAAAATAGTAAGGTTTTGACTTCCGGAACGTCAGCTTTGAATCTGGCTGCCGGAAAACGTCTGGGAAAGTATCGTCTGGAAAAACGCCTGGGTGTAGGTGGAAGCTGCGAGGTCTGGAAGGCTAAAGACTGCGTAGAAGATATTTCCGTAGCCTTAAAGATACCTCAGATAGGCGTCAACGGCGAACGCGATAATCAGGGCTTGTTTCGGGAAGTTCGGCTGGTTGCTCATTTGCGTCATCCGCATATAATGCCGGTTAAAAACGCCGACATTATTGATGGTTTCGCCGTATTGGCTACTGAGTTGTGTGTGGGGACTTTGGCCGATCGGTCCAAACCCATGTCTGTCCGCAGGATTATATCAATTATGAGTCAGGTTCTTGATGGTCTTGCGTACGCGCACCGCAACCGTTTAGTGCATTGTGATGTCACACCTGCAAATATATTTTTGTTTCCTGACGGCCGAGCAGAATTAGGCGATTTTGGGATCTGCCTGAAGCTCAAGGGACGGATGGCCACTGTTGACGATTTCGGTACTCCCGGATATGTCGCGCCTGAACAGGCATACGGCCGGCCGACCTATCGCAGCGATTGTTTTTCTGCTGCGCTTATTCTTTACGTATATATCACGGGCTTTCTGCCGCGGTGGCCTTTTCGCTGGCCGGCGAGAGGAAACCAGCGTTTGCGTGAACAAACCAACCTTGTTTTTGTAAAGTTTATGCGAAAGGCTTTGGCTGTTGACCCGGCGCATCGCTTCACCAACGCAGGACAGATGCTAACGGCCCTGCTTGAAGTTACACCTAAATCTCTGCGAAATGGGCTTGTTCTGAAATCACGGGACGGGAAAAAAAGCGATTGGCAACAAATGCGACGCGAAGCCTTCATTAGGCGATACAACAAAGCCTTACCTGCTATTTTTCGATGTGTAGA
>CAZVUF010000285.1:0-3117 GCA_964629355.1 uncultured Pirellulales bacterium
CGACCGCTCTCTCAGCTCGTTTAGAAATTTACTATCAGGTGCAATTGTTTCCCGCTTCAAAGAAGACAGCAGTGAGTAGAACTGCTCATCAGAGTTTTTTTCTTTTTTTGAGTTCATAATATTAGCTCCTGCGTACCGGTTATTACTGGGTCAACTTTCTAAAGATATGTCGAAAGGCCCTCCGTGCCCGGGCCAGCTTAGATCGGACAGCTTCAGAGGAGCTACCGATTTGTTCTGCAATCTGTTCGACCGCCACACCATCAATATATTTTGAAGTTAATAATATTTGATACTCGGCCGGCAATTCTGCAAGAGTATGTCGCACTAAAGTTGCCATTTCATTGTTTTCAAGAACCTCAGCTGGCAGTTTTTCTCTGCCATCAATCCAATCAGCTTTTTGTCCATCTAACGAGCACCACCATTGCTGAGCCTTTGCACGCGCTTCTTTTGCTTTTTCCCGTCGATAATGCAGTGCGATCTGGCGCTGTGCAATAGTCCAGAGCCATATCCATAGTGAGCCACGTCGATGATCAAAATTCCTCGCTGAACGCGCAGCAGCCAAAAATGTTTCCTGAACAACATCAGCCACAGAGACCGGGTCACTATACATCAACCGTGCGACATTACGCCAGAGCTGCTCAGCGTAAAGCTCGTACAGCTTTAGCCATGCACTGCTACTGCCCTGCCGCAGTCTTTGGGCTATTTCTGCATGTGTAAATTGGTCCATATTAGCCGTACTAAAGAATACCTCAAATATATCGATGGTTTAGCCTTCACTTTATAGTTTGCGCATTGTTCGGAAAGTGTGTCGAGAAAAATCCTTATTTTTTATGAACTCTCAAAAGAGTGCATAAAAAAAGCCGAGCTAAAAACTCGGCTTTCGTGTTTATGCTTTTATAATGGTTACTTTGGCTGGAGCGCTTCAAGCCCAGCTAACTCTTCAGCGGTGATATCCACGGTTGTTAGATTTCCGAAAATTACCCGGTACTGCTCTTCAGAGACCTTCCACTGCAGCAAAACTTTATCAGCATCGTTAGGTCCAATCGACTCGCCGTAATACACAGGCTCCTTTTTATCCTGCACCAGCGTCATATAGAACATACCGAGCGACTGAATCGGCCGCATTATCTCCATCGTCTTTTTAATGCCTTGTTCGAATTCCACCTGGTTCGGTTCTCCCTTTGATTTACGCCCGGCATCTGTTGAGGCCTCACCTTTTTGAAGTTCTACGAACTCCTTGGTTTTAAGTTCTGTAAACTCCTTGGCAAGATTCAACATATCAAGCTTCTTGGGATATTGGCCGTAGTTCTCTACGAAGAATTTCAAACCTTCAATAGCGGCTTCTTCGCTCATGCTCGGCATCTTTATGGCTTCGCTTGATATGGGTGTGAAATCTTCCGGTATAACCGGCTCAAAATCACTCGCAGTGACCGGAATATCCCACTGATAATCGTAAATAACACCGTTGGCCTCCATTTGCTCACCCATTTTGAAGTCCATTTCAGCACGCACCGGCAGCCAGCTTTTGGTATCCACCCAAAGTGTATATTTGATGTTTTCCCCCGCTCCTCCGAGCATTGCTGGATCAGTCGTGTGGAAGCCTTCGACTTCTTTGCCGTCGATTACCGACCGACCCAATTCGGTGTATTGAGAGCCCATGATTTGCTTTATCATTTCTCTTGGGTCGTTGTTCTGTTTTTTTGTCCTGGCAATAAACTCGTCATCAAATTCCATTTGCATATATTTTTTCATCTCCGGCATAATCATAATCATTGACTTTTGTCCCGGCAGAATATACATTGTTTGGGTAATTGTTTTGCCTGTGTTGGGAACGTTTGTATCAGTTTCCCATTTCCAGCCATAATCTTTTGAGATAGTAATAGTATAGTCCATTTCTGTTATCTCGCCCGGCTTACCGGTCATCATAGAACCGGACATATTAATATGCATTTTGTACATAAATGCCTTAGCCTGCTCAACTTTCGCCAGGACGTCAGCCAAGGCGACTCCATGATGTTTTTTGCCCACAAAAGGTAAACCTACAAAAAGCACAATGATTATCACCGCCGCTGCTGCGGCTAATTTTGTGAATCTGCTTTTCATAATATAATCTCCTAAAACGATGTGCCCCGGCTGTCTTGGCTGCGCTAAAGTCTTACTAAAATCTTTGGAGAGATCTTCTGCGATTTTATGCACATCAGCCGGCACATCGTCATTGCCGATATTTTTCAGAATTTCTTCGATTTTTTCACCGTTCATTGTTTTGTTCCTGTTATGTTAAAGCTGCCAACCTGTTTTTTAGGGTGGCCAGGGCTTTTGATACATGCGACCTAACCGAAGCTTCTGTGCAGGATAGTTTACCGGCGATAGCCTGGTAATCCTGCTGTTCGAGGTACCGCATGACAATGGCCTTAGCCTGTTTGGCCGGGAGACGGCAGATTTCGCGTCTGACTAACGTAGCTAACTCGTCTCTGTCGGGCTTCTCGTCAGGGCTTTTCTCACAGTCGATGTGGTTTGGGTTTAATTCTCCGTTTCTGCCGATCCTGTTTCGCCAGGCCTTGGAATTAGCCGACAGGGCAATTCTATAGATGTAAACATGTGCTTTTTTACTGTTGAGCTTGCCAAGGTGCCGCCATATTCCCAACAGGGCGTATTGCATCGCCTCGGTAAACAGCTCGCGGTCGCCCGTCAGCTTCCATAGAATCGACGTCAAAAGCCCAATATACCTGGCTCTAACTTGCTCAAAAATCTCTGCTCGCGTAGAAGACATTCGCTACGTTCCAAGGTACCTTCAAAAGATTGGTAAGCACAAACATGTTCAGCTTTCATATAATATTAACCGGTGAAAGCCAATTTTGTGTAAAAGTTTTCAATAAAACCCCCCTCAATGAATTGAGGGGCTAAATATTGACAAATCACTATACAATGCATCTCAAGGTGCGGGTTAATTGCCGAACTGGAACTTTTTGCCGGTCAAACGCTCGTAGGCTTCGATGTATTTTTGACTGGTCTTTTTCACGATATCCTCGGGCAGTTTCACACCTGGGCCTGACTTGTCGAAGTTTATGCTCTCAAGATAATTGCGGACAAACTGCTTATCGAAGCTCTCCTGGTCTC
>CAZVUF010000286.1:0-3092 GCA_964629355.1 uncultured Pirellulales bacterium
ACCACCATTGTCGAGATATAAACGAGTAATTGTAAATGTGTTGCCAAAATAAGATAAAACACTACCGCTAACACGCGGTCATATGCAATGCGGGGTGATGTAGTAAAATGAAACGGACTTAAATAAACCATGATGCAATCTTCATCAAAAGGCGCATCTTCAATCCATACGCATAAGAGCTTGCCCGCAATGCTGCCTTGATTACCTTAGCAGTTTCAGCGCCACTTGCCTGTGGCAAAATAGTATTGGAGATATTATCGGTTTCGTTAATCTCGTACTCATAGCCTCTTATTATTGCGACCGGAATGCCGGCCCCGGTTTGGCCGAATACAAGCGTTGCAGTGGCGGTCAATTCGTAAGCAACTAAGTCTATTCCACCGAATTTGGCTCTGCCATGCAGGTCCTTTTGACCGAACATCCTTGATATCGGCCCAATGCCGGATGAGCCTATCGCAAAATCCATTGTGCCGAACGGTATCATCTCAGTATCAGCCAAAATTACAGCCAATTTTTTGCCGGTGAGCTTTTGAATTTGCTCCCTGATTTTTCGCGCCTCGCCGTCCGGGTCTTCCGGCATCAGGCTCATAATCCCAGCCGGATGGTTTGAGCCATCGATACCCGCATCGCACGTATGGATTCTGCCGTCCCTGCCCTTGGTAATACATAAAGCCTGCTCATGGTCGATAAGCTCTTTGCCGGTCTCTGCATTATCACAGGTTCGCATAATGTGCCGCTCAAGAGCACCTTTGAGCGGAATGATTGCCAGGATTTTGTGGCCTTCATCGAAAATCATCTGAAGCCATTTAGCGTCTTTGCCGGTCTTTGCAGATATGGCCAAAGCCTTTTTGCTGGGTTTTACTTCGCTAAATTTTCTCAATCGTCCCATAGCTTTGGATACAATCTTGCTTGTCAGGACAACAATATCTTTCTCTTGAAAGCCGCCGATTTCTTCTTTGCTGATTCTGACGATTATCTCAGCTAAATTATCACCCTGCTTAATTTCCGGTATCGTCTGCAACCCAAAAGCTTCTATCTTCTTCATAATCTATCCTTCGACAATTAAAAGTTCCCTCTTTGCATTCTCAGTCAAGCCAGCCAGGCGGACATCGTCACAGAACTTCTATATCAACATAATACAAAACGATAGGTTATGTCAACATGGACTCAATTAAAATGGTGTAGAGATGAAGACCGAGGATTTTCAGTGCTGAGTAAACATAGATTTTACCAATAGTGACTTTAAGTCATACTTGTTATTGCCAGCAAGCTTCTGGTGGGTCGAGATTGCACTCAAGCCAACTTTCCATGAAGATAGCTAAGTCCTTAAAATCCACCTTACAATCGTCGTTGAAATCCATCGCTGGTCGATGTGTACAAATGACATCGGAAACAGTCAATGAGAAATTGTCAAAATAGGATCCACTGCCAGACAAAACTGTATTTGGCGACCAACCATACAAACTAATAAAAACTTCTGTGCAATTGGTCCAACCTTCGGTCGTAAAAGTAGCAAAGGCATTCTCCTGCCCAAATCCTTTATAACTTGTATAAAAAGTCCCGCTTTTATTTGTGATATAAAAAGTGCCTGAACTTACTGATGTTGTCTCTCTGATCAGAGGTCCCACATAGTCAAATTCAATAATCTTGGCTGATATCCATTGCCTTACACCTGCTGGCTCAGGATCCGTATTGCAGTACGCAACACAAACGCACTCATCAATGAAACTACTGCTATCTGTGTATGCGTTGCGCACCGTTAGACCTATACCGCTATTGTCATAAATGTCAGTTGCGTTGAAGGAAACCTTGACATAAAAATCATGATTAATTGGAATAATAACCCGGCTGTTCGCCATTGCATGGCAAGGCATTCCCAGCACTTCAACTCCATCAGAATGGATTTCAAGGTGACCATTCCTTTCTACCACATACCTCCATGAATCAGAACTATAGACCTCCCACATCGTAGGATTAATAATCCCATCATTAAAATCGTCCACAACAATCCTTGAAGTTTGTGCGGATGCCATACCCACCAAACATAAACTGCTCAATACCAAGATAACAATATTGAATAATACCACTCCCTTTTTTCTCATTGGTGCAGGTATGAATATTGCTACTCTTTCCATTTTTATCACCTTTCAAAAATACAAATCATTCTGCTACTCCTCTTTCAACGATACAAACCGAAGCACAAGATAAATAACATAGAAGTTGGGTTTTCTACTCCTCCGAGACTTCTGAAAAGGCCATCTAACCTTGCCCTGATACCAACCTCTCTCCGTCTACACACTCAACAGCCACATTTTAGGAAAATTCTGTAAATAGGTCAAGCAAAATGCAGTTTAGCGACACCAATTCCCCCAATACCTTTACAAGATCCTATTTTGAGGGTTCAACAGCCAAAGCCATTTTAAATGCAGCATCGGTCAGACCAATTAGCCTTATATCACCTCCAAACACCTTGATTTCAACACTATGCAAGTCGAAATTGCCTACTATTTTAGACATCGCTTCGCTCAAAGAAGCACTACCTGCACCGCCGAGTACCTTCGGTGCGATGTAAACCACAACTTCATCAGCTAATTGCTCTTTCAGGAACGAAGCCAATACAGTCGGACCACCCTCGATAAGCAATTGCTGAACGCCGCGCCTGCTCAATTCATCAAGCAAATATTTTATATCACATCTGCCTTGCACCGCCGGAACGGTTATAATTTGTGCCCCTTTTTTTGCTATCTTATCTGCGATTGCCTGATTTGCATGAAGGGTTTGTTCACCGGTAACGATAAGCACATGTGACTTTTTAGCAGTAGCGAGAAGTTTGCAATCCAAAGGGATTCTCAAAGAGTTATCCAATACGATCCTGACAGGCTTTTTATCCCTGGCTGGTCGAGGTGTCAACAACGGATCATCAGCAATTACTGTATTTACACCAACTAAGATGCCTCCTGCTCGCCAGCGTAATTTGTGCGCATCTTTTCTGCTTTGTTCATTCGAAATCCAGTGTTGTTCATTAGTTACATTAGCATAAGCAAGTTTGCCGTCAATAGTTTGTGCCCATTTGAGTATCACCCAGCATTTGCCGG
>CAZVUF010000287.1:0-3073 GCA_964629355.1 uncultured Pirellulales bacterium
GAATAATGGGAGTTGTCAGCGAATCAGCGTATTTCTTCCTTGGTTCGCCGGCATGTACAGCCCTGGTGGACATGGATTTATTACCACTGCTGGCATTTTTATTACGGGAAAATTTAGCCATTGTCTATTCCTTACCCAAGAAAAAACAGCGTTTTCTAAACTGTGCATTGACATTGCACGGTTTCAGTACGGCTGATATTACCCTGCAAATCAATTGTAACATCTTCAAAGCACATTTCAATTTTGTTTTTAGCGATAGCCTGTCGTGCAATATGAGTAAGGCCGTGGCAGCAAGGAACCTCCATGTGGACAACAGATAGACTTTTAAGCTTACTGGTCTTAAGTATAGCAGCTAATTTATCAATATAGAACTCGGCATCATCGAGTTTTGGACAGCCCACAACAATACTGTGGCCTTTCAAAAACCTGCTGTGAAAATCACCCATAGCAAATGGCACACAGTCAGCAACCAGCAATAAATTAACATCAGCAAAATATGGCGCATTAGGTGATACCAGCTTTAATTGAACCGGCCAATGACTGAGCTGTGACGGAACCTCAGTCACCTCAATACCAGTCACATCGGATTTCTTTTTTAGGTCTTTTGCCATCATTCCTGGGCATACAAATCCTACTTGTCTCTGTATGACACTTTCTTGCTCAAGGTGCGCTTTGGTCGCCTCTTCATCGAATTCAGCCGCCTCCCGCTTTTCAATGGTGATTGCACCTTCAGGACAATGCCCAATACAAGCGCCCAGTCCGTCACAATAAACTTCACTTACCAACTTAGCCTTGCCGTTGATTAATTTAATAGCACCTTCAGCACAGGCATTAATACACAAACCACAGCCGGTACATTTGGCTTCATCAATTTTTACAATATTCCGCAAAGCCATTTTGTTCCTCTTTACTTTTTAGCAGGTCACGCTGTTTAACATTTCAGCCAAATCTTCATCTACATTACCTACCGGCTTTATGTTGAACTTATCCACAAGTATATTCAACACATTAGGAGTAACAAAAGCCGGCAAGCTCGGCCCAATGCGAATATCTTTTATGCCAAGATGCAATAGTGTCAGTAGAATCGCCACTGCCTTTTGTTCAAACCACGAAAGTACCAATGAAAGCGGCAGGTCATTAACACTACAATTAAACGCTCCTGCCAGTGCAGTTGCTATCTGAATCGCTGAGTAAGCATCGTTACATTGCCCACAATCAAGCAGCCTTGGTATTCCATTGATCCGGCCGAATTCGAGCTTATTGAACCGGTATTTGCCACAGGCTAAAGTTAAAATCACACAGTCATTCGGCACCTTCTGCGCAAACTCGGTGTAGTAATTCCTGCCTGGCTTAGCACCGTCACAGCCGCCAACAAGGAAAAAGTGCCGGATTTTACCCTGCTTGACCAGCTCGATTACTTTTCCTGCAACGCTCATAACCGCATTATGAGCAAATCCGGTCGTAATGTATTGTTCAGGGGCATCCTTAGTAAATCCCTGCTCGGCCAATGCCGCCTTAATGACCGGCGTGAAGTCAAGGTTAGAAATATGTCTTACTCCATCCCACCCAACAACACCGGAAGTGAAAATCCTGTGCTTGTAGCTGTCCTTCGGTTTTTGCAAACAGTTCGTGGTCATAAGTATCGCACCTGGAAATTCGTCAAATTCCTTTCGCTGCTCCTGCCAGGCTCCGCCGTAATTACCCACAAGGTGTTTATACTTTTTCAATCCAGGATAAGCATTACATGGCAGCATCTCACCATGGGTATAAATATTGATTCCTTTGCCTTGGGTCTGCTTCAACAATTCCTCTAAGTCTTTCAAATCATGGCCTGAGACAACAACACATTTGCCCTTAACAGGACTTATGCGCACTTTTGTCGGTTCCGGATGTCCATACGCTTCGGTATTGGCTGAATCAAGTAACTCCATAGCTTTAAGATTGATTTGACCGCATGCAAGTGCCCTCTGAAGCAATTCATTAGCATCGGTCGGACCTTCGCTGAGGTAATTTAACATTTCATGAAATTGAGCATAAAGGTCCTTATCTTCCTTGCCTAATATTTGGGCATGGTCTGCGTACGAAGCTGCACCTTTAAGGCCATACATAATCAGCTCCTGCAGCCCCGTAACATCTTCGCCGAGCTTATCTATCCGCTTTTGAATCGAGGCTGATTCGCCTTTACGGATCATCTCATCTAAATCATCCATATCGTCCCACCAGGCTATGGGACAACTCAATACCTCAGGTTTTCCCCCTGCTTTTTTCTGCGTATCTTCATACAGTTTTTTAGCCTTTTTCTTTATTTCAGCAGCCTGCTTGATGAGCTCTGTGAATCTTTGAGGATCGAAATTAACATTTGTAAGCGTGCTGAAAAGTGCTTCTACTATAAATACATCAACACTATGGTCCCTTACACCAAGTTTATACGCTCTATGTGCATACCGTGAAATATCCTTAACCGCGTAAACCAATAAATCCTGCAGAGCTGCTGTTTCAGGGTCTTTGCCGCAGGCACCATGGGCCGTACATCCCGTTCCTTTCGCTGTTTGCTCACACTGATAACAAAACATGCTTGTCATCGCTTATCTCCTTAATAATTCTATTGCCATTTGGTGGCCTTTTGCCGTTCTAAATATCATGTTAATGAGATTCTCTTGCTCGTTTATTTCTTTGTTTCCGAATTCTTCCGGAAAATTCACCAGCCAATCTGCGTCCCAGACGCAACGAAATTCTACCGTATCGATATCTTTAGCACTGTGATGATTTGCGATTATCTTGAGTATGTGTTCAAACACATCTTTGTCCAAATCATATTTGTCCAAAATTTCCCGTGCGATAATCGGTCCCTCAACTTCCTGATACTTCCCTGCCGACGAGCCATATTTTCTTTCTGCCTGTTGAATTCCGATGTCGTGTAATATCGCAGCGGCGTTAACAATAAAAGGATCACCCCCCTCGCTGGTTTGTATCTTTTCTGCATAATCCAAAACAGCAAGCGCGTGGTTTATCCTTTTCTGGTCCGCTCCAAACACTGTCTTCATCTCATCTATGAGCTTGTTTCTAATAAAGC
>CAZVUF010000288.1:0-3043 GCA_964629355.1 uncultured Pirellulales bacterium
TTTTTTGAACATTTGATATCTTGTCCCTTAGGGATGAATTTAGAGTTTAGGATTTCGTCCTTGGGACTCCTTATGGAGTGCTTAGGATTTTACACCTTAGGGGTTACTTCTGAGTTCTGTCCTTCCTTCTTCGCTAAAGCTACGAAGGACAGGCCGCCTTCCGTCCTCCGTCTTTTGTCCTCCGCCTTCCGTCTTCTATCTTCTGCCTTCTGTCCTCCGTCTTCTGACTTCTGACGGGCATTATACCCAAAAACGGCTTAATTTTCAAGCAAAAATTCAGCAACATGGGATGGCAAGCGTAGAACAGTCTTCCAGCTTGTAAAAATATAATCACACGCAAACATCAATATCTGAGAACTTGTTCTGTACTATATTACACTTTGCACATCAGAATAAAGATTAGGCCAAGCTGTCTGCTTTATGCGAAACTTTGTCCCGTGATTGTGGCCTGTCCGCGCATCAAAGTCGACGAATGCTTCACCGGAAGCAAGACAGGTCAAGAATTTGTCGAACGAAAATCCAGATAGAATATGCAACTCTTGATAACAAAAGAATTCATGACTGTTTTCTATTTTGGTCTCTGCAATGACATAGAAACAATTTTTTATTTTAGAACCAATTTCATGCTCCAAATCTTCAAATCCCCAATAGGGCTCAGGATTCAAAGGACCTAAACCTACGCGTTTCTCAACTGAAGTCAACCAATCTAAAATTTCAGGTTTTTTCCTGTCAACGTGAGAAACATCGAAAATAAATCTCACTTTTTTAGCATCATTGTCAACTATTATACGAAATCCTCTGTTTGTATATGTATTTCCCCTCGTCGTAGAGCGGAAACTCATTTCATTAGAAGGGTATTTTGTACCTGCTTCTTTGTGAGGCCAACCATAAAGTGGAAGAAGCAAACTCGGAATAATCTTTGCACCCCTTGGTGAAGGCTCTGAATGCTTAAGGGTCACAAGAGAACTACTGTGAAGTCGTTGTCCTTTTAACTCCCATTCTCGAGCATTGGGTATCGGAAGGTTATTTTCAGTTATACCTAAAAGAGATTCAAGTGTGTTTCCAACTGCTCCGTCGTTTCTTGTATCTCTTGTTTTCTTAACACTGCTACACCACCCTGTATCATGTATAACACGGATCTGTTTAATGAGATCATCTTTAGTGAGAAGCCGCATAGATTATCCTTTTATAGTAGTAGTTTTGGGCGGCTTCCAAAAATCCAGCAAGTATTCAAACGTTACACCCATTGTAATATAATTACTTGGCCAACCAAATATACCAATCTGGTTAACTATATTTGTCCTATCCCATATAATCACATTACGTAATTCGTATCCTCTACGTCTAAGTTCTTCAATTAGTGAGACGTGAATGGTAATTCTTTGATTCTCCCACCACATATCAGGTACGTTTATAACGCAGTGTGCCTTTGACCGCATAATTGGAAGAAGACGTTCAAAAATATCACCCATTTTTACGGTGTATTCGTTTAGAGGCATGGTTCCAAGATCACGTGGGTCTTGTGAGTATTGTTCAATTTTACCAAGTTGTTCATTATGACGGTACCGTCTTGATTTATTCTTGCGACGTCTATTAAGAAGGTTTGCATACGGCGGAGAAGTAAAAATAAGACTAACAGATTCATGAGGTAGGTATTGCGATATGTTTAATGCTTCCTCGCAAATAGCAATTTGTTTCGCATCAGAGAAAAGCTGCGCATTTTTTGCCAGACGAGATTCAGTCAGTTTAATGTAATTCTCTTGTAGGTCTAATCCGACGCCATTTCTACCAAGGTCCTGGGCTGCCACAAGTGTAGTTCCGCTACCAACAAATGGATCGAGGACCAATTCACCTTTGTGAGTAAAAAGCTCGATAATTTTCCGTGCAAGAGATATAGGAAAGGTTGCGGGGTGTATATTTTTATCTCTTACATCACGTCCTTCATATGTGAACTGCCAGACTCCTAATTGACATTTTAGCCACTCTTTTGGTGTAAGGCAATTGATATGCGTCTTCGGACAATCACATGTCCGTGCGTGTGCTATATCAATTTGTTTAGTATCGTGCGGCTCATGTAATCGAACTGCTTTATGAGCGCGTTTTTTTGTCAATGTCGATATTTCAGATGTCATCGCTGCAACTCCATTTCCAGGAATCATTTTATATGTTCTATTATCTATACGTGAAATAGTAACAATATCTCCAGGTTTTAGCTTGTTAATACGTACAAATTTTTTTACCCATGCTCTTTCTCTAAAAATCCATCTTGGTCTTTGCCTTTTGGAATCCGCATGAGTAGGAATATCGGTTTTGATTATATCAGATAAGCCATTAACCTCGACCGAGATTTGTGCTCCTAATTGTTTCCTTGTTGCACCACCCAAAATGCCATCAGGAAAAAAATCAATCCCACACGTTCGTATGTTAAGATTCCCATGGTCGAAAGCTGCTTTTGTAAGTGTTATCGCACGGGATTCCATTTCGGGCAACACTCCTTGAGTCTTTTTAAGTACAAATATATATTATTCAGGTGAAGATGAAAATCAAGCCAAAAAATGAGCAATGATGCCCCCCAATTCACTCGCCTTCGCGTAGCTATGGCGGAGCGAGGGACACGTTCCTCCATATACCCAAAAACCATGAAAAAAGTTTGCAATTAATCCGCCTGTCGAATCTCGTCGAAAAATGGAGTTCTCTTCTGCTCGACACAAGCGGCGGCATAAATGTACATAGCCGCCGACCAGCTCTGCCAATCTTCGCCCTGCGGTGTCCCGTCCTGTGCCCGAATCCACTCGTTAAAACCGAATTCAACATCAGCTTTGCGTGCCGGACGTACAAGCTCAGCAAGGGCAATAAGTTTTTTCTCAGCCAGATTATACCTGCCTGCAGCTACGAGAGCTGCAACATAAAATCCGCAGACGAAAGGCCAAATACCGCCGTTGTGATATTCACCCGGCTGATTATATTTTTCGTATCGAGGCAACCAGTCCGGATCGCCCGGCCTTATGTAAGGGAAAAAATTAGGCGGCAACTGCACAGCCAA
>CAZVUF010000289.1:0-3041 GCA_964629355.1 uncultured Pirellulales bacterium
ATCTTTGTTGCGCACTGCGAACGTGGAGCTTTGGACATCACAGTTTGGCTGGATGACAATGACAAGGTTATTGGATTACTGTTCCTGCCACATAAGCCGGATATGCCTGTTCCGGAGAAAAATGAAACTAATCTATCGCTTCCTTTCAAGGGTAAATGGCTGGTTGCCTGGGGTGGTGACACAAAAGAGCTTAATCAACACCACGATGTGCGCAATCAACAGTTTGCCTTTGATTTTCTTGGTGTTGACAAACAGGGAAAGACCCGTAAGGGCAAAGCCCAGGTAAATGAAGACTACTTTGCATTCAGCAGAGAAATATTGGCACCAGCCGATGGAGTTGTCACTGACGTTATAACAGGCGTTAGAGACAATGTCCCAGGTTCTATGAATCCGTACTCGGGGTTAGGAAATGCGGTCTTTATTCAACACAGTGAATATGAAGTGTCAGTAATGGCTCATTTAAAATTCGGCAGTGTAAAGGTAAAAGTCGGTGACAAAGTCAAAAGAGGGCAGCTAATAGGTCTGTGTGGGAACTCCGGAAATTCTTCGGAACCGCACCTGCATTACCACCTGCAGAATACGCCTATAATCCAAGATGGCACCGGAATTAAGTGTTATTTCGAAAAAGTGAATATTATAGAGAGCGGAAAAAAAGAACAGAAGCCGAATTACTCGCCGATAAAAGGCGACATCCTCGTAACCGAGTAAATACCTGTAAGACAGCAGTACTGTTAATATTTCTTTCTGAACCTGGCGGTGGGGATGTTCAGGAGCTTGCGATATTTGGCTACGGTGCGTCGGGCCAGATTCCTTATGCCGGCTTCTTCCAATTTCTTGCGTATCTGTTCGTCGCTTAAAGGTTTGGTTTTATCTTCAGCGTCAATAATTTCCTGCAGCTTGACCCTTATTGCTTCCCAGCTATGTGCCTGGCCGTTATCATCCTGCATTCCGCCGCTGAAGAATTTTCGCAGAGGTAATACTCCCCAGGAGCACTGCACATATTTTCCGGCAACCGCCCGCGAGACCGTAGCAAGATGCACTCCAACGTCATCTGCCACCTTGGACATCGGCAACGGCCGAAGATATAGCGAACCTCTATCGAAAAACCCCTTCTGATTCTTCACGACCGATTTTGCCACTCTCAATAGTGTATTTTTTCGCTGCTCTATCGCATCTATTATCCATTGAGCCGAGCGGACGCTGTCTTGCAGAAATTTTCGTGCCTTTTCACTGACCTTCTCATCTTTCGCCATCCTCAAATAGTAATTGTTTAGTCTCAGGCTCGGCAGGTCGGAATCAGCCAACCGTACAGAATAATCGCCCGAATTATTGGGAGGGTCTACTATCACATCTGGAGTAATCGGAAGGTTTCGGTTGCGGCCAATCTGCAAACCAGGTGAGGTATCCAGCTTGCTCAACCGTTTGACAGCCTGATTGATTCTGTCGATACTGCAATTCATCTTTTTGGCAATATCAGGTAGGTGATTCTCCAGCAGGTCATCCATATACTCCGCTACCAGCCGATATTCAAAACTCATATCCTTCTCCGTAGTAGCTGCTACGAAGGACGGGTCTTCATTGCTCTGGGCCATTTGGATAAGCAAACATTCTTTCAGATCACGCGCGCCGACACCGGCAGGCTCTAATCTCTGCACCAGCGACAAAGCCTTTTTCAAGACATCGAGGGTGAAATCCTTTCTGTCTTTGTTGTGCAACTGTTCTAATCTTACGGTCAGATAGCCTTTCTCATCAATGTAGTCTATAATCATGCTGCCGGCTTTTTTAACAGGCTCTTCGGCATCGACTAATCGCCACTGTTCTGTTAAATGCTCATTGAGTGACGCCGGAGGTGCAACAGTATTCTTTATTGCCTCCATTTTTCTATCGGGCCCATCTGTTTGCCTGCGGCGGTAGAAAGAGCCACCCTGCCCTATGTACTCTTTGTACTCATCCTCCAGGTTTTCCAGCCTTTCAAAATCTTCGACCTTGTTGTCTGTGTTGACTATCAAATCTTTTTGGCTTACATCCTCCGGCTGATTCTCCTGTTCGATCGGCTCAGCTTCTTCATGACCTGAAGGCTCATCTATCTCCAAAACAGGATTATTATTCAGCTCCTGCTCGATTCTTTCCTGAAGCGCGAGAATTGGAAGCTGGAGAATCTCCATCGATTGAATCATATGCGGAGCAAGCTTCATTCGCTGCTCCATTCGCATCTGTCCCGTCATCTCCAGCTTCATATAAGTGCCTGAAAAACCTCTTCGCTATGTCCTCTCTCCGCGTCCTTTTATTATAAATGCGCCCAAAGTCTTCGTCAACGCTTGCGGGTCTGTCGAAACATTTTAGTCTAATTCTTGCCTGCCGTTTATCGCGTCTGTAAGGATCTTGCCGCTTGCATATTCGATAGTGCTGCCGGCAGGAAGACCTCTGGCCAGGCGGGTGATTTTTACGCCGGTGGATTTAATCAGCGAGCTTATATAAAATGCGGTGCCGTCGCCAGCCATATTGGGATTGGTAGCCATTATAACTTCTTTTACATCGCCGTTACGGATCCTTTCGACGAGCTTATCGATAGTCAAATTTTCCGGCTCGATTCCTTCCAGCGGTGCGATATGACCGCCGAGTACGTGATACACCCATTTGCAGGCGCCGGTTTTTTCAAGCGCTATCACATCTTTCGGCTGCTCGACTATACAGATCAGGCTCTTATCCCGCCGGGGGTCGGAGCAAATTTGACAAGCTCCGCCTGTAGTGGGCTCGCAATAATTATAGCAGATTTGGCAGCGTTTGATTTTGGTTTTGACGTCTCTAATTGCATCGGCAAGTGCCATCACTTCTGCCTGTCCAGCTTTTAGGATATGAAAGGCCAACCGTTCCGCCGTTTTAGGCCCAACACCCGGCAGCTTGCCAAACTCTTCTATTAGCCGGTTCAGACTTTCCGTGTATGCAGCACTCATATATGCCCTCTGCGCAGATAGTTAATAATCCGAAAAATAACTATATACTATCCACACCAAAGATGTCAATGAACAGAACGCCAGAGA
>CAZVUF010000290.1:0-3040 GCA_964629355.1 uncultured Pirellulales bacterium
TTAAATTCTGGTCCTCTAATAAAACGCTGCAGGAGCTTGACTTGAATTTTACCTGGAAGTAAGCACCAGCGCCGCTTAATCTGGGTTTTTGGGTATTTGAAAAATCAATCCGTCCTGTGTATTGAATATATTGATTTTCCGGCGTATGGAGGGATTGTTGAGAAAGCAGTACTTGTTGTCCGTTGAAGAGGAATACATTTATTACAAGCAGGATAATTATCAGCTTAGTTTTTTTCATAAAGTTCCTTTCTATTTATCTAAACGATTGAAAACAGGATTTTATCAAAACTAATTAACTTATTCAACCGGTTAACGGGAAGTTGATATGCGTGCCCAACAAATAATTATATTGCTTTCGCTTTGAATTTGGTTTGTGTATATCTTGACACAACCCTTTTTTTTGAATACCTTTTTCTGGGAACTTTGAAAGGATTCGTTATGTCTATTCAGCACAAAAAACTAATCAGGCGGTATGAGAACAACCCTATCCTTACAAAAGACGACATCCCGTATCCGGTCCAGACGGTTCACAATGCCGGCGTCACGAAATACAACGGCAGATACATAATGCTGTTTCGCTCGCACCTCGATACCGGCAGGTCCATAATCGGACTGGCTGAAAGCGACGACGGCTTCAAATTTAAAGCAAGCCCTGAGCCTTTTATGACGCCAAGCAGAGAGCCGATTTTTTGCGAATATGAAGAGTTTGGCGTAGAAGACCCGCGTATTACGCTTTTGGAGGGAGTTTACTATATCACTTACAGTGCATACTCCAGGCATGGCGTCCGCATCGGTTTGGCAAAGACTAAGGATTTTGAATCGGTCGAGAGAGTAGCCTTTATTACTCAGGCGGATTACCGCAATACTGTACTTTTCCCTGAAAAGATAGGCGGCAGATATATCAAGCTGGATCGACCTCATTCCGATATCAGTCCCTGGTCGATCTGGATAAGTTACTCGCCGGATCTGCGTTACTGGGGCGACTCACGCATTGTGTTAAAACCCGTGCCGTATCACTGGGACGAGATGAAAATCGGCCCCGGTGCTCCGCCGATTCGCACCGACAAAGGCTGGCTGAATATCTACCACGGCGTTTTTCCAACGATGGATGGGCATGTATATCGACTCGGCGTTGCATTACACAAGCTCGATGACCCTGCTGTGATTCTCGGCGTAAGTGACAGGTGGATTTTGCAGCCTGAGGACCCGTGGGAGGTTGTCGGATACGTGCACAACGTAGTCTTTACATGTGGTGCGGTGCCGGAGGATGATGGGACATTGAAATTGTACTGGGGCGGAGCCGACAAGGTAATGTGCGCCGGCACAGCGGTAATCGATGAGCTTATCGAGCTTTGTCTGACGGACTCTCGGCCTGCGATGTAATTATTTCAAATCCGAGTGAATAACAGGTACTTCAGTGAGTATTTTCAAGCATTTGGTTTGGTATCTGGTTGTTTTCGATTATTTCCTTAATCGGATTGTGAAGGGTACTTTGAACCCACATATCCATCATTAAATCAATCTGATGATAATTTAATCCTTCTATATTTCTATCATTGGAAAACATAAAACTATGCCACGGACTAGTATCTGTAATAAGCACTCTGCCTTCATGAATATCATAGAGGCCATGATAGTATCCACCCCTGATGAATACAAGGTATCTTTGATTGAATATTTTGATATGTGGATTGGATTCATGTCCTGCTTCCGACCAATTCCACATGATGAGCCTTCGATTTGTCCCAAAAACTTTTTCAGCATCAGAAGTGGGGATTTTCAATTCTTCAGGGACTTCGTTGATTGGAATCTTAAACACATACCATTCCGGGTCACCAAGGCCTCCATAATCATAGTATAAAACAAACCATGAAGTGCCATCTGGTGACTTTAGTTTTTGGTCAAATGCGAGATATTCTTGGGGTCCGATTGACAGGGCGAAAAGCAGAAAGAATAACGGCGGAATCATAAAAAGTAAGCCAAGTCCGGTTCCGGTAAAAGCAATCAGAGAACCAACGAGTCTTTTTCCCTTCCAGAATTGATATATACCGCTAATAACTATAGCAATTGGAATCAAAAGAAGAAATATGATTAAGACTAAGCCAACTAACATATATCACCGAACCATGGATTATCTCACTACCTTCAAAGAGTAAACAATTCCTGCGGAAAAGTCAACTGATTTGGAGAAAAATTAAGCTAAAAGCTCGGTTACTTCTCCCAATTCAGCATAACATTTTTAAAGAATGCACCTTGCTTAGTTGGAGTGTAGTTCCAATCGGATATCAATTGCGGTGGCCAATCGGGATCAAAGCACCATGGCGTCCATGATATGCCTTTTTTCTTAAAGTACTTAATGATTGTTTTACCATATTCTTCGTCACTAATCACGGGGACATGTGCTCCGGGATCGTCCGCGGACATAAATCCAAACTCTGTGGCGAACAACGGATATTTATCAGCTACAAAGCCAAAATCTCTTTCCCAGTTCTCTTCAAATGGAGCCGATGTTTTTTGCGGGTACGGGTGAGAAACGTATCCGATCCCTTCTATTTCAATCGGGTCTTCTCTTACAGGTTTAAGGTCATAGCCCCAGTTCAAACCGGTAACTAACGGGATAACCTTTTTGTCGTGGGCAAAGATGATTTGTATGATTTCTTCGTTAATTTTTTTCCATTCAGCCCAGCTCATGCGTCCCAGCTGCCCATTGTAGGTTGTAGGCTCATTAAAAATTTCATAGAAGGCAATGGTTGGAACATTTTTATAGCGATAGGCAACGCTTCTCCAGAAATTGAATGTCTCCTGTTTGTTGGTGTCATACATTGGATGTTGAAAAAGGCCGGTTTTTAGGTTCCCAATAGAGTGCCACTCGATAATCAAGTACAGCTCAAGCTCGGATGCCCAGGTAACAGCCTGGTCCAGTAGTTTGAAGTATTCTTCCTTACCGCGCTGCCGCCGGGCCACCGGATGCACCGGCACTCGAACGATATTCGCACCCCATTCTTTTATTACTTCAAAATGTCTCTTGGTCCAATGGCCA
>CAZVUF010000291.1:0-3040 GCA_964629355.1 uncultured Pirellulales bacterium
GATACTGGTCAGATCAAAACCGTACTCCGTGTTGGCTGCAAGAGCAACCGGTTCATCCAGAATCACGTGTATCCACAGGCCAGTCCCGAGCGGATCATTTGTGGACGTATTAGGCAGGGCATTCTCCTCCTCGCCGGTGATCACGTAGGATTCACTGGACAATACAAACGCATCGGTTCCGGAGGCAGCGGGGTCTGTAATGCGGATATCAAGCTGGCTATCCGCCTGCATGCTATACCAGGTAATACACTCTTCGGTGTAACCTGCATGTTGGACCCAAACGCCGGTAATGAGATATCCGGCCTCATTGTCACCTGTGATAAAGGTCTGACCCTGGCCGCCACGGTCGTGTGCCACATACGTTGTGGCATCGTTTGTATAAAAGTCAGCCGGATCTGTTACCGTTCCAACGTTGTCCATGTCAATTGCTGCACCAACGAAGTTAGCGATGTCCGCCTCACCAGGCACCGGCGCTGTTGGTGTGATTTCGAGCACTGCCGCCTGGACACCACTCGCTGCAATTAACAGAACGGCACAAGAAATTAAATAAATCAATTTTTTACACATAATATTCCTCCTCTATAAAAGTAAAACAAACTTTCCCGGTGCTTTGGCCACACACCAAAACACCAGTTGTCTTTGACGAGCATTTGGACTTTTGACCTTAGTAATACTCGTCTATAACAACTTCCCTGGAGAAACACTAAAAACTTACACCCTCACTCGTTTAGGTGTTGAGAATGAAAGAATTTTAATTGGTCTGCCTCCTTTACCTCCTTCCCTTCCGGCTCCGCCCGGGCTTCGATGGATTAGCAAAAGCCCGATGCGGGCTGCTGATTGAAACGTAAATACACTTTCCTCCGCAGGATAGAAGTCATCCTGCTAACTCGTACTGTGAATAAATTTCGTGCCCAGGAAATAAAAAATCCGTAAATTCCTATAAAATAATTTATACCATATCAGGTATTTTCAGGTCAATATAAAACTTAAAAAAAATCCCTTGATGACCCGTCTTCAAGTTGGTTTCGGCCATAATCAGGGCTTTTAGAGCAAGTTAGACAATTATAAAAGACGCAAATTATAAGAGAGGTTAGAATTTTCTCTATTAGAGTTCACAAATAAACGCCAGCCTGACTGCTAACAAGGTTTACCCCGTTAGAATGCGCCTTGACTCGCCATGGGGATGAAAATATTTAATCCTTTATATTATACACGGGTTTTAATGCCCCGTGTGAGTACCGTTAGAAGGGCGAAGGGCTTCTAAGGGGGTTTACTTCGACCGACGCACCGTCCCAGGTGCCGCGGTGTACAAGCCAATGCTATAAGGGCGTGAAATTGTGCAGGAGGGGAAAATAGGCAGCCTACCGGAGCACGGTAATAGCCCGTGACTGTGACTCGTCGCTCGTGAACCGTACATCGTATGGCCTGTAATATTGATACAAGTCTGGCTTGTCCAAAAGCCGTTGTAGAGATGGCCGCGTGCGCAACTTACGACGCATGGCAGCCACGAAGCCTGCCCTGAGCAAAGTCGAAGGGCGCAGCCTGGGGATGGGTGTAAGCTGATTCAATCTTTGAATTAGATTTTGCGGGTGTAATACAGTAGGAGACTGCCAGCTGCCCAACCTGATAACCTATATAAGCTGACACTCGTTACCTCCGACCAGCGGAAACATTTAATAGCATAGCTATGTAGGAAGCTATCAATTCAAAAATCACAAGTCTCGGAAGCTTAGGAAATACTGCTGCAATGTTAAGTTGTGATTCTATTGACAGGTAGGCTAAAAGCCCTTAAGGTAAAAAAGAGCTTAGAGCTTATAACAAAACCTAAAATTTAGTCGGTGGTTTATCAGATAAAATATGTATAGGAAAAATCAAAATTTCGTAGAAAGCAATGAAGGCTCATAAACTTTATTTTAAAAACATATTGGTAATAAAGCTTTTTTTAACTGCAACAGTTGTCTTTTTATTTCTTGGCTGCAACTCGGCCCATTATAACGATGACGGTCTAAAGCTGAATGATCTCAACTACTTCGAGACTCGCGGGCTCAACGTGCTGGTTTTCAGCAATTGGTATGATGGCCTCTTTGGCGATTCCAAGATGACCGGGATTGAAATTATTCATCATGAGGTGCGAACCGCGACTAATGGCGATGTAAGATTGAATCCAACGCCTGAACAATGGGACCCAATTCCTGAATTCGTGGAACGTAAAGTGAATAAGGAAAATAATATTATTGAAGCATTCCTAAGGTATCCTGATTATGACTTTGATTTCATGATAAAAGCTGAAGCACACGATGGCGGGATAATTCTAAGTGTCAATCTTGAAAAGCCGCTTCCTCAAAAACTTGCAGGCCGTGCAGGATTTAATCTCGAATTCCTTCCATCAGCTTATTTCAAAAAAGCTTATCTGATGGATGGTAAAAGTGGTTTCTTTCCGCTCTATCCCGGTGGGCCAATGCAGGTGAACCAATCGGATGTCACTGAGCCCAAGCCAATCGCGGCAGGTACAACCCTCATTCTTGCTCCTGAGGACCCTGCTCGACGCGTCACTATCACAGCCAAAGATGGAGAGCTTTTGTTGTTCGACGGCCGCAACAAAGCACAAAATGGCTGGTTCGTGGTGCGCAGCCTTATTCCGGAAGGTAAATCCGGTAAAGTTGTCGAGTGGTTCCTCACCGCCAATATTATTGACAATTGGATGCGTCCGCCAATGATTGCGCATTCACAGGTTGGATATCACCCTAATCAAAACAAAGTTGCAGTTATAGAACTCGATAAAAACGATACTCCACTTACAAAGACTCGCCTACTGAAAGTCACAGCCGATGGAAAATTCGTGGAAAAATATAAGGGCTGGATAAAAAAGTGGGGTAAATATCTCAGATATAATTATTCTACTTTTGATTTTACATCAGTAAAAGAAAGTGGGCTGTATGTCATCGAATATGGTGACATACATACAAAGCCATTTAGAATTGCAGCAGATGTTTATGAAAATGCCTGGCACCCGACTCTGGATGTGTTTTTTCCGGTACAA
>CAZVUF010000292.1:0-3039 GCA_964629355.1 uncultured Pirellulales bacterium
CGGCTGTAGCCATGCCGGGATTGCCGGTTTTATTGACATAAACTTTTTGGCCGTCGGTGACGACCGTCCCTGCACCTTTTAAAACAACAACTGTTCCGGTTTGCTTTGCCAACTGAGCCGCCTGCTGCTGGCGCTCTGCAGGCATTTCCTCTCTAAACAGTCCCGACCACAATCTTTTCATCTCGCCCGGATGAGGTGTTAAAACTACATCTGCTTTCAGTCTTTTTGGCCAGTCGTTTATTTTACTAAGATTATTTAGGCCGTCACCGTCTATCACCAGCCGAATATTTTGTTCGATTAGTATCTGAAAGATTGATTGCAAATCAGCCGTGACGCCTACGCCTGGTCCAAATGCTATGACGTCATTCTCGGCAATTGCATCGAGGATAGTGTTGATTGCTTTTGAACTTATTTTGCCGAGTTTATCCTCTGACAGAGAGATGGTTGTATATGATGGCTCTATAGACGCAACTATCGGCAGGGCACTTTTAGCAGTAGCAACTCGTACTAAGCCAGCCCCGGCCCGTAGCGCAGCCCTTCCTGCAAGGGCGGCGGCTCCGCTCATGCCGACGCTGCCGGCAATGATGAGCACCTTGCCGAAGTTACCTTTATGGGCGTCAACCGCCCTCGGCGGTAGTTTTGTAATCTGCTCTATTATCTGCATTTTTACTTCCTTGCTTCTATTTTCCTGCTTATAAGTGTAGCGGTGACAGCCGCTGAAAAACCGTTATCGATATTTACCACGGTAACGCCGGAGGCACAGCTATTGAGCATAGTCAAAAGCGCTGACAGTCCCTCGAAGCTCGAGCCGTAGCCAACGCTTGTCGGCACAGCGATTACTGGACAATTCACTAATCCGCCGACAACACTGGCTAATGCACCTTCCATACCGGCTATCACGATAATGACGTTGGCTTTTTGCAGCTTCGGCAGATGTCCGAACAATCTATGAATTCCCGCAACGCCAACATCGCAAATCAGCTCCGTTCTCTGGCCCATAATCTCAGCGGTGACTTTCGCTTCGGAAGCGACGGGTAAATCAGCAGTGCCGGCTGTCACTATCGGCAAGACACTTTTAGAGGCTGGCAACTTCCTCTGCTCAAGAATAATTGCTCTTGCTAACTCCTCATAGCGAGCTTTAGGAAATTTCTTTGTTTCAGCTAAAGCTTCGAAAGTCTGCGGCTCGGCCCTGGTGGCTAAAACATTGTTACCTTTTGCAGCGAGGCTTTCGAAGATCTTGATTATCTGCTTGGTTGTTTTGCCGGGACAATAGATAACCTCCGGGAAGCCCTGCCGGATTGGTCGATGGTGGTCGACACAAGCAAAGCCCAAATCCTCAAACGGCAGGTGCCGAAGTGTCTCCACAGCCTGCTCGATGCTAATTTTACCGTTCTTGACCTGCCTTAATAACTTTTTCAACTGTTCAGCCTGAATACGTCACCACCTTTCGTTTTGAATTTCTTCAGAACTTCTTCTATTTCAAAGGAAGGTTTTTGAGTCCATAGCGTTTAGTTGCCTTTTCAGGATTAATTATTATAGTCGCTGCTTTCTCCCGAATAATCGCCTTAATAACTTCTTTATTACCGAATCTTTCTGAATAGAGCAAGACTCTTTGTGTAGTAATACCATCGTATCTGCAACAAAGTTATATTGACAATTAGGGCATTTCGCAATCAAATCGTTTTTACCTTGGGGAAGACGTAATTTTGTCCCACAGTTTCGGCAGACTACAATATTGAACATATCAAGGCACGCTTGAAGAAGGGGATTGCCAACTGTTTGGATAAAATCTGTCACTTCCGTAATTGTATTTTTATATAGTCTCGCTTCAGATGCATGGGTATTTAGTTCTGAAACCAACTTTGTTATTTTTCCATCCAACTCTAATGCATTAAAAAATCTTAGAGCAGGGTCATATTCATTATTATCCATCATAATCTTCTCCGACTCCAAAAGTACCTCCATAAGCTTATTGTGCATTTTCTTCAAAAAAGCTTCGAAAACATCAGCACAACTAGCTTGGAGGTACAAAAGATTTTTATCTATACTAGATAGAATCGATTGAGTCTCACGAACTGCAGAGCGCAATTGTCCCACCAATTCGTTTCTTATATTGGATTCGTGGAAGCGTTTGTCAAAATAATATCTATAGTGCATCTCACAGTTTCGCAATGCTTGAATTGAGTCAGTAGATAATCCTTGTCCGTATTCGTTAAAAGGAATTCTCCGCATAGCACAGACCAAACGGTAAACAAAAGCAAGTTGGCTTCGGTCAAGATATCCGCTTTTCAATGTTTCTGTAATTGTTTTGGTTCCTTCTGGACTATATTCTTGACGAACATTTTGGCACTCGCAACCATTAAGCATCAGCTTACCTAAACCAAGAAACACGCTAGTAATGTCTGTAAGTACCTCATTCGCGTATTGATGAACAGAGTCTGTTCCACAAGAAATACCATTAATTTGTAGATACTTATGGCTAATTTCATGTGCCAAAGTTGCTAAGATAGCATCATCAAACTTTGCCGTATCGTCTGAGATTTCTATGAAGACTTCCCTATCGCCATACTTAAGTTCTATATGGCCACCAACTTTCTCTTTTTGCTTGGCTATTGTAACGAGAAAAGTAAGGCCAGATAAGCCAATAAATTTAGCTATTTTCTTCGCTGCAGTTTGGATTTCGATAATAGTTCTCGCATTCAGAGAGAAGGGGTCAAGCATTTGGTAAGATGTCTTGGATCCAATCAGGTTCTCTAGCAAAATAATCTTCTCCATATAGTCTTCAGCAAACACTTCTGACATGCTCTCTTACCCTTAACCTTGTTGAAATGGCAATTCACAATACATAGTCGTAATGCCGAGTTTATATTTTACATCGGCTCAAATCAAAACCGATATTGAGTCAGCGTTAGAGTGCCGTTTGCACTTTTTTAACCGGTTGCTCTCGGCTCTAAAGTCAGGTCTGCGAAAAGCCCCGCTCGAAGCTTATAGTATGCCAGAGAGGCTACCATAACTGCGTTGTCCGTGCAATATTGTTTT
>CAZVUF010000293.1:0-3016 GCA_964629355.1 uncultured Pirellulales bacterium
ATCGCTCAGGGCAGGCCTGGAAGAAGGAGTCTCTGCCATTGATAGTCTCCTTATTAAAAGGGCACTTCCTTTTTACTTGAACTTGATAACGATCGTTGATTATAAAAGCTCTGAAAGCATAAGGCCACTTTTAGGCAGAGTCAAATACTTTTTTGTCAACGACAACTGTTCTTGTTAATTAAGAAATAATTTCTTTTTTTCACTGATACCTTGTAGAATACAGTTGCAGCGGTCGAGGTAAAATTAAAAATTCAATAACTTTAATAAGGAGAGCTGAAATGGTTAGCTTAAGAAAATGCCAATTGTTTTTTGGGTTGGCTATATTACTGGTTTGTACCCCGGTGCTGTGCCAGGAGCCTAATGAAACCAAAACCGAGCTACAATTTGAAATCAACAACGAAGAGCAGCCGTGGATGACTGATCAGGGTAGCTTTGGCCAAGGGCCTATCAGACCAACCCATGTAGCTGTGCTCTTGGTAAGGCAACCTCATTACATGCCGAATTTCAACCAACCTGCAGTGATAGATAAGATTCTCAATACCCCCGCAGGGAAATTGATGTCCCAGAAACAACGAGATTTTATACCAGTGACGCGGGCCTTCTGCCGGCTGAATTTGTCCGAATTCGCTGTGCCAAACCATTATCATTTCCGTCTGTATGCGGTTAGTGAGCTTGATGCCAGAAATATGGCACAAGCCTTCATTGAAGATTTAACTAACATAGCTAATGCAAATCGAAAAGAGCTTCTTGACGAGCAGCAGAAGCTTCAAAAACAAATCGCTGCCTTTAAGAATGATATATCAGAAAAAGAAATAGAGCTTAAAGATGCACAAACTAAGCTTGAGGGACTAAAAGGAAAGGTCCATTATCTTACAATTGATGAGGCGGAAAAAACTGTCTTAGAGCTAAACAAAATGCTGGATGTTATTGATGTTGAGATTGCCGGGTTGCAGGCGAAGGTCTCAGCGATCGAGAAATACAAGTCTGATAAGAAAATCACCAATGTAGACATATTAGCTAAACTTGAGCAAATGCTGACTGAGCAGACTGTTGAACTGGCCGGTGCCTTAGCGAGGAGAGAGGCTGCAACGAGGGTTCGCAATCAAGCAGGAGAATTCTATAATCTAAGAAAGCAACAGCTTGAACTTCCAAAAACCTTGAATGATTTAAGAAGGAGCTTGTCAAATCGCGAGAGAGATTTACAGCGAGTTCAAAATAGATTAATTGATCCAGCCTCTAATGTAATGCCGCCGAAGATTTATCAAAATAAGGTAACTATTTATCCGGTGGAGTGAACGGGTGGTGAGCTAAGGCCTACCATATAACTTTTGCTGAAAAGTCGTTATTTTGCGGATTTTTCTTGACAAAATTATACGAAATTGTTTTAATGTTTTCGTTATGAGGCAAATTAACCGCAATAGTATGGGTTGTTGGTGGTGGCCTGCAGGATAAATCCGGCAGGTGAGCGGTAATTTGCTATAAACAATTTGTTAAATTTGCGAAAAAAGCAGCCTGTCGGAACAGCAGGCTGCTTTTTTTTATTTGTATTTTAGTGTATTTGCGATTAAGAAATAATGTTTATAGTTTATAGCGCGTCTTGCGCCATACGCAATCTGCATCACGTAATACGAGATACGAAAAATGGATGATTATAGAGACATAATACACAATGCTAAACCTGGACAAATCATACCTCTTGTCAAAGAGATTGATATAAGCGAGCCGGTGGATTTTTTCGCCAAGCTCAGTAACTATGGCCGGGCCAAAAACTGCTGTCTGTTTGAGTCCAAAGAACATCTGGCCGGCTATAAGGAGCTGAGCTTCGGCACTGCAAAACCGGCACTTTATCTTACCGGAACCGGCGCCGATTTTACGATTCAGGCCTTGAGTAGGACAGGTCGAAGAATGATAGAATATCTGTCCAGCCGGAAGTCAAATTTTGATTTCTGTGAGTCGGTCGAGTTCTCTGCCGAAAAAATTACCGGCAAAATCAAACAGTCACAACAGTTGGTTGATGAGCAGGCCCGTCTGAAAACAACCAATCAGATGGACGTTTTGCGCGCGGTAGCCTTTTCGTTCAAATTAGCCAGCAAGCCTTTCCGGGTGACCTGTGGCTTGCTCGGAGCTATAAGCTACGATTTCATAGACCAATTCGAAAAACTTCCCGCCAGTAAAGACGACCTGCTTGGCAATCCCGATTATGAGCTTTTTTTCGCTGACAATATCTTCATTATGGATCACCAGAACCACAAGGGCTATGTAATTGTCAATTGCATTATCACAAACGGTGACCGTGAGGCAGCTATTCAGGAGGCTCAAAACAGCTTCGATTATTATTTTAATATAGCAAGATTTGATACACCACAGGGACACAAATATACAGGTGAACTGCTGCAGGCGACGACTGATACCAGCCAGCCGGAATACGAAGAAATGGTAAGAACGGCCAAGCAGCATATTATCGATGGTGACATATTTCAGGTAGTCTTGAGCAGGACGATAACCGAGCCTTGTCCGGATGAGCCGTTAGATGTTTATAAAAGGCTTCGGGTATTGAATCCTTCGCCGTATATGTTTTATATGAATACTCCTAATACGATACTGATGGGGTCAAGTCCTGAATTGAACCTACGGGTCAGTGGTACTGAAAACCGCAGCGTTGAAATTCGCCCGATAGCCGGGACAAAACCCAGAGGCCGGGTTGGTAGTAAAATAGACCCGGATACAGATTTCAGGTATGAAGCTGAATTGAAAATCGACCGCAAAGAATTAGCTGAGCACATGATGCTGGTCGATTTGGCTCGAAACGATATCGCTCGTGTGGCTGAGCCGGGCAGCCGGGTTGTCACGGAGCTTCTTATAGCTGAAAAATATGAATCGGTCCAGCATTTGGTCAGTAATGTCAAAGGGACGCTTGCTGCCGAGCTTGACGCCTTGAGTGCATATCTTGCCACGATGAACATGGGGACGCTTACAGGCGCTCCGAAGATTGAAGCGATGAAGCTTATTCGTCTGT
>CAZVUF010000294.1:0-3016 GCA_964629355.1 uncultured Pirellulales bacterium
TGTGCTTTTGCTTCCTCTTGAATTTACAACATGGAAGAGAGCCAGTCACTGGACATACGCAGCCCAGTTAGGGCTTGAGGAGGGCTTTACATCTAATAATGTAGATTTTTTCACGATTCCTGTACTTGAAGGAGTTCCATCATCCTCTCCGTCATCTTGGCTTTATTACGCACGGCAGTTGTGCAGTGATAAGAAGTTCGATCAGGTTTGGATTTGGCTGATTCATCCTCAATATAACGAGGCATTTTGGGAGTGGGTGAAAGATATTGCCCCGATTCGAGTGGGATTTTTAATGGAATCAATGGAATACAGTACACAGGAATTTGAAGATAATCCGGGCTTATACAAAGTTATTAAAGAGCGAAAAGAAGTATTTGAAAATCAGAAGTACTATTTGACCCATATATTAGCCTGTGACGAAGCGGATGCGAATCAAATAAACAAACAAGGAGTATGTAAGGCCCTGTGGTATCCTTCTGCTGTGCCGGAAAGATTTTTGGCTACATCTGCTGTCGTTCACCATGATGAAGCTGTGTTTTGCGGTGCCTTGTATGGTAAACGAGATAAATGGTTAAAAGACCGTGGCTTAGAGGGTTTAGTGGTTTCTAAGGTCTCCGAGGAAAATTCTACAGAATATCCCAGACTTTTTGATGAGCTCAACAGCAAGGTGGTAAATTTTCTAAAGCAAAACAGAATGGCAGACGAACCACTTCTGATGAATTATCTCAATATCCTTCGTCAGATTCGACAGGCATGTTTTCAGTTGTGGCTAAACGGACTTCGAACAGGATGCGCAATAGTAAATCTTCCGCATTTGTTTAAAGCATATGCAGGACGTGTAGTAGAGGCGATGTCCGCAGGTCGCCCCGTAATTTCGTGGGAGATTCCTAACAGGCCTCGTAATAGGTCACTTTTCGAGGATGGCAAAGAAATACTGCTTTTTGATGAATCCAAACCCGAACAATTAGCCAATCATATACGCAGCCTTCAAAATGACACCGACTTTGCCTGCCGGATAGCTAACAACGCCTTACAGAAAGTCCGTAAGTTTCATACGGTTGAAAACCGCGTTCGGCAGGTCTTAGAATGGATTGAAACTGAAAAAGAACCTTTCTTCGGTGAAATAGAACAAGAGCAAAAATTTGAACAGGCCGACTGGGAAGCCGTACCTGTTGTCGCGAATTCTGTAAATCAGGAATCTTCTAACGAGGCGACCAATCTCGATAAGCTCTTCGATACATTCGTGGAGTCAGGCGAAACTGCCTTCGCTAAAAGTAAATACAACGAGACCACACAATCATACTGCAAAGCACCGAAATGTAATCCCAACGTTCCAAACTTGTGGAATAGAACGGAATATTCGGCTATGAAAGCCAGGGATTCAACAACAGTGAAAAATGACTTCGCACATGTTCTTAATCCAGAGGCGCATGATAAGAAGGCTGAAAAAACAAAAACTCTGAACCAGCAAAGTAAGATTGGGCCGGAATTCTTCAAACAAAGGATTGATGTTAAAGCAGTAGATGACAGAACTACTCTGTTCCGAGAGTTATGTCAAGGCAAAAAAGTACTACACATAGGATGTACAGACAACCCTATGTTCGACCCTGAAACCAATCTGCATATTAAGCTCAGCAAATTCTGCAGTGAATTAGACGGTTATGACATAGACATACAGGGATTGGAACTTTTAAAACGATTTGTGCCGGGAAAATATTTCAACGATATCACTCAAATAAAAGATTCATACGATGTTATGTTAGTTCCCGAAACAATAGAGCATGTTGATAACATTAAATCGTTTTTAAAAGAGTTATCAACGATTAGATTCAACAAATGTTTGATAACGGCACCGAATTCCTTTCTGCCAAACGATAACGGCAATCATTTCGAATCTGAAGGCGTGTACGTGGAATATGTGCATCCTGACCACAATTACTGGTTCAGTCCTTATACCTTAAAAAACTGTATCAGAAAGTCTACTGACTGGGAAATAATACAAACCTATCTTCTGAACGATAGGAGGATGGTCGCTTGTTTGTGCGAAAGCTCAAGCTCATGGAAACTCAATAAAATTCCCAAAAAAGCACACTTTTACTGGGGGAATGAGACCATCTCATTCTTGCGATACCTTACCGTTTATTCATTCAAAAAATTAAATCCTGATTGGGAAATAAATATATATATCCCACGAGAAAAGTATAAAGGCAATATTACCTGGCAGACGGGAGAACTATACGATGGTGTGATCTTTAGAGGTAAAGATTACACTAAAGAATTATTCAGTCTGGGCGGTATAAATATTAAGGAAATCAATTTTTCGAACTTCCCTTTTGTAAAGGATGCTCCTGAAAACTATAAATCTGATTTGTTTAGATGGTACATATTAAGTCAGGAAGGCGGTCTCTATAGTGACACTGATATATTGTACTTCAGACCGATGAATGATTTATTTTTCAATTTAAAAGAGAATAATGACGTGGACGCAGCCATATGTCTGCAAAAATATGGCCATATTATAGGTTTCTTACTATCCTCTCAAGGTAACCCATTTTTCAAAAATTTATTGTCGAATTGCGAGAAGGCTTTCGACAGCAAAATTTATCAATCAATAAGCGCACCAATGGTTAATAAGATTTATCCTGCTACGGACTACATAAGAAAAATGTTTCCTGATTTGGTTTTTTACAATATGCCAATGAGCGTTGTTTATGCACTGGATCATATGAATATTCCCGCGATATTTTACTCTAACGATTTATCCCGTCTGACGCCGGAAACAATAGGCATTCACTGGTATGCCGGCGGTAAGGTTTCTCAGGAATTTAATAACGCATTAAACCATGAAAACTACCATAGTTATGACAACATAATTGCTCAAAAGATAAAGGACATATATCCGTAACATAAAAAAAATTTATTTTCTTCGATAAAAGGCGAATATTATGAATATTTTAGTAGCAGGCGGAGCCGGTTATATCGGCGGAGCAGTAACAGATGTACTCCAAGCAACAAA
>CAZVUF010000295.1:0-3007 GCA_964629355.1 uncultured Pirellulales bacterium
TGACATATGCGAACCGCCGGAAATTGCCGGACCTGGATTTATTAACCTGCGATTGAAAGCAGATTTTATTGCCAAGTCCTTACGTGATATTAATAAAGAAGAACATTTAGGTATTGAGAAGGTCAAAGAACCGCAGACCATTGTCGTCGATTTTTCAGGTCCGAATGTCGCCAAACAAATGCACGTTGGCCATCTGCGTAGCACAATCATCGGCGATTGTATATGCCGAATACTTGAATTTCTCGGCCACGATGTGAAACGCCAAAACCACATCGGCGACTGGGGAGTCCCAATGGGAATGGTGGCCTTCGCTTTATGGAACTATCAGTTTCAAAAAGTTCCTAAGGAAATTTTTGCAGATACCGAATGGGGCAAGAATTTAGGTACTGTTTCTCTTGAAACATGGGAAAGAGTATTCCATGATTTTCCGGATAAAAGTCTGGACGACTTCGTAGCTTTAGACTTGGATACCTTAGAGGAACACTATAAGAAGATTAGCAATATAGAAAAGGCGGATCCGAATGTTGCATCAGAAGTGAGAAAGTTCACAGCAAAGCTTCAGACTGGAGAGAGTATTTTTGTAAAGAAATTGTGGGAGCAAGCCTGCCAGATAACATTAAAAGAATGTTACGATTTGTACAGATATCTAAATGTAAGGCTTGAAGCAAAACACGCTCAGGGAGAAAGCTTTTATAAAGATCGACTTGCAAGTACTGTGGAAACGCTACAAAAGCAGGTCTTGGCTGAAGAATCTAGCGGCGCAGTTTGTGTTTTTCCGGAAGGATTTAAAAATAAAGAGGGTGAGCCTCTGCCGTTTATGATTCAGAAATCGGATGGGGCATATCTCTATGCGACCACAGATTTAGCTGCTCTGCGCTATCGGGTTAATGAGCTAAAGGCGGATAGAATTATATATGTCACCGATGCTCGGCAAAAGTTGCATTTTGAGATGCTCTTTGCAGTTGCACGGATGGCAGGATGGGATGAAAGACAGAAGACAGAAGAAAGAGAGCAAAAGACAGAAGACAGAGGACAGAGGACGGAATTTGTTCATGTTACTTTTGGTTCGGTGCTTGGTGAAAATGGTCAGCCATTAAAAACCCGCTCGGGTGAAAACGTAAAGCTAAAGGAACTGCTCGATGAGGCGGTTAATCGAGCCAAGAAAATTGTTGAAGAAAAGAACCCGGAACTGCCTGCAGAGCAGAAGGAGAGAATCGCAAAAGCTGTTGGAATTGGCGCAGTCAAATACGCCGACTATTCCAATAATCGCACGAGCGATTATGTATTCAGTTTCGATAAGATGTTAGCGATGGACGGCAACACCGCTCCGTATATGCAATACGCCTACGCTCGGATATCATCAATTATGAAGAAGGGAAAAGACAGAGGAATAGATACCAATAAAGAGACCTCAGATATAACAACTTTGGGCCTGGCGGAGCCAGCCGAATTAGACCTTGCAAAATATCTGATTTGTTACGGTGAGGTGATACAATCTGCTGTTTCTGACTACAGGCCGAACTATCTGACAACTTACCTATATGAGTTAGCGCAGAAGTTCAGCGTTTTTTACAAGAATTGTCCGGTTTTGGATGCCGGCCCAGATAAAAGACCAACAAGACTATTACTTTGCGACCTGACCGCACGTACTATCCAGCATGGTTTAAGCAAACTCCTCGGCATTGAAGTAGTAGAGCAAATGTAGATAAGGGAACGCTTATGAAAATCATCCAGCAAGAATTCAGTGTAAGCACAAAAACACGCTGTCAAATGATTGACATTACCAGCCAGGTTCGATCGATTGTCGGTGAATCCAGTATCAAAGATGGTGATGCAATTATTTATTGTCCCCACACCACCGCAGGCGTCACCATCAATGAAAACGCAGACCGTTCTGTGCCCCACGATATATTGCTTGCTCTGGAAAAGGTGGTGCCGGAACATCAAGCGGGTTTTCAGCATATCGAGGGCAACTCTGATGCCCATGCCAAAAGCTCAATTGTCGGATGCAGCGAGCAGGTACTTATATCGAACGGTTCATTGAGACTTGGTACCTGGCAGGGGATCTTTTTCTGTGAGTTCGACGGTCCCCGTAACAGAAAAGTCTATGTCCAGGTACGAGGACAGTGACATCCGACAGGAAAATCAGCCGGGTTTAAGGTCAGCATTATGGGGAACCAGTCTCGTAGAAAAATCGCACCCAACGTTCTGTTATTGAGCGCCGTCAGTTTTCTTAACGATTTGAGCAGTGAGATGATAATGCCGATCCTGCCGATGTTTCTCATGTCGTTGGGCGGCGCGGGACAGGTTGTCGGGCTTGTCGGAGGATTACGCGACAGCATTTCGAGTATTTTGAAGGTTTTTTCAGGTTATTGGTCTGACAAAACGGGCAAGCGCAAGGTGTTTGTTTATGGGGGCTATGGTGTATCAGCAGTATTTAAAGTGTTGATGGCTGTTTGCCGAGCTTGGCCAAGCGCAGTTGTTTTCTCATCGCTGGAAAGAACAGGCAAGGGACTGAGAGCTGCCGCGAGGGACGCGATTATAGCTGATTCGATGCCAACCGGAAGAGGCAAAGGTTTCGGGGTGCATAGGGCGTTTGATTCTGTTGGTGCAATTTTAGGAGCTATTGTGGCTTTGGCCTTGTACCGGTTCCTTGGGATGGGTTTCAAAACCATCATACTTATCGCCGGGCTTATAGGTTTTGTGTCACTTGTACCGTTATATTTTGTCAAAGAAGATCCGGCGAAACCTCAAAAAGTGACGCTGAAGATGGGGATCAGAACTTTACCAAAACCATTGCGGTTATTTATTGTGATTTCCGGTGTTTTTGCTTTGGGAAACTTCAGCTACATGTTCTTTATCATGCGGGCCCAGGAATTGTTCGCCGGCAGGTTGGCTGTCGCTGCGCCGATTCTTCTGTATGTATTGTTTAATATTTTCTACAGTGGATTAGCTGTGCCCTTGGGGGCTATTTCGGACAAGTTAGGAAGGGAAAAAGTTATTATTT
>CAZVUF010000296.1:0-2996 GCA_964629355.1 uncultured Pirellulales bacterium
ATTATATCCAGTTCATAAAACGTATCCGAGCTCGATATCCTCATGCACAAATATGTTGCCTGACGAGTCCGATGTTCTCAGGTGAAAAAAGTGCTCGTTTGATGGAGTATTTATCGGCTGTAATAAAACACATGCACGAAGTGGAAAATGATAATAAAGTTCATATATTCAAATTCTCTGGTTCTTATTCAAACGGTTGCGCAAGCCATCCAGATAGGCAGGAACATGAAAAAATGGCGGAAGAGCTCATGCCGTTTTTCAAAGGAGTAATGAACTGGTAGCATAATTTAACAATGCACTATCCAAAATCTACAAATCGTACCATCCGGGTGCCACGGGAGTGGCACCGGAAAACTGTGACATTAGGGATTTAAAAAAGGAGACAACAGATGATACGAAAGACAATGATTGTCGTTCTGTTGCTGATATTTACTATGCTCACAGGCTGTGCCAGCCAGCAGCAGCTTGCTTTTCAATCGGTCGAAGGTAAGACTCACTCCGCCGTCACGCCCGTAACACAAACTGCTGAATGGGCTGTTAAATGGTGGGGCCCGCGCCATGACGTCGTTAATGAGCGACTGAAAAAGGGAAACGTCGATTTGCTCTTTATTGGTGATTCGATCACGCATGGCTGGGAAAACACGGGCAAAGAAACCTGGGATGCCTATTATGCAAAGCACAACGCGGTCAATATGGGTTTTGGCGGAGACCGTACACAGCATGTGTTATGGCGACTGGACCATTCGAATTTTGAAGAAATCTGTCCAAAGCTTGCAATGCTCATGATTGGAACGAACAATTCAAATGGGAATGACAACACAGCCGAAGAAATTGCCGACGGTATCATCACAATCTGTCATAGGCTTCGCACCAAGCTTCCCAAAACCAAGATACTCCTGCTGGCGATATTCCCACGCGACCCCAAACACTCGGCTCAGCGACAGAAGAATGCAGAAGCCAGCTTATTGGCTTCAAGGATAGCCGATGGAAAGACGATTTATTATCTCAATATCAATAGCAGCTTCCTGACAGACAACGGGTTATTATCCAAAGACATTATGCCGGACTACCTGCATCCCAACAAGGCTGGATACAAGATTTGGGCCGAGGCCATGGAGCCTAAAATAGCTCAATTGATGGGAGAGCACAAATAGTCAGAGAATTCACGGAATTGCTTGCTTCGCATGAGACTACAGGATAAAAAACTACATTATGGCGCTGTGAGGCAATTGATACGGTCATTAGGGACGTATCTATGAGAAAGGAAAAAGTCATGAAAACAAAATGGATGACAATTTTGGCAATCGCCTTAATGTTTTCCGGCTGTGCCAGCATGAACAAGCCGAGAGTACAGAAGGTTGGAAAAGATGTATTTTTCGTGGAAGTGGAAGAATTCAAACTGACCAATGCGAAGGCGCTGGAGCTTGAAGGTGCCAGCGGCGGAAAGGTCGTTGTGCTCCAGGATGAAAGCAGTAAGGCTGAGGCTACTATCCCATTGAAAAAAGGCAACTATGAGATAACAGCCTATGCGCTGGGACCCTCCTACGATGAGGACGCCTTTTACGTGACAGTTGGAGATAGTGCGGAAGAGCGAAGATGGACGGAAAACATAGGTGAAATTCTGCCGACTCTGGATGTTCTCAAATTCACCCAGAAGGCCGATGGCCCCTGCAATATCTTGCTACGCTTCGCTGAGCCGAACGTCCAGCTTGACCGTGTGGAGTTTAAACACGCTCCATAGCACAGAGTCAGTCGGCTTATGAGGGACGAGCCGCGAGTTGAGTTTAATTGTTATTTGAGATTTTGGATACTTCACCCTCATTCATCGTTCGTTTCCTTTGCCGGTACCACAGGCCCGTCCTGAGCTGAGTCGAAGGATGTGCTGGCTAAACATCGAACGTTTTCTTTTTCTGCACTCTGTTATCTGTCTTCTCTTCGGAAGATTTCTGCATACACCTTTTCGTAACCTTCGACCATGCGGTCGATGGTGAAATTATCTTCTACGCGCTGCCGGCACTTTTTGCGGTCTATTCTATCAATTTTGTCCACAGCTTCTACCGCTTCATCGACATTATTGACCAAATAACCAGTTTCCTTATCCGCAATAACCTCGCGACATGAACCTAAATCCATCGCAATCACCGGCACGCCGGCAGCCATTGATTCCGCCATCACCAGTCCAAATCGCTCAGGGATTGCATTAAGATGAATAACCGCATACGCTTCCTTGAGAAGTGCGTCACGCTGGACAGGATTAACGGGACCTATGTACTGAATCGAGGATTGGTTTAGATGAGGCTTGACGAGCGTATCGAAGTAATTCTGGTCCTGAATTATGCCTGCTATTATCAAATCCATACCGCACTTTCTTGCAACTTCGATAGCCAGATGTGTCCCCTTGTCGTTATGTATTCGTCCGTAATGAACGAGCTTATCGCCCGGCGTTTCTCTAAACGTGAGATTGGAAAGGTCTATGCCATTGTAAACGGTCGCTAAGTATGGCAGTTCCGGGTCTCTGTCAGCGTCACTTATGGAAACATAGTAGGTATCTTTATGGTCGTAGTAAACCCGCAGTATATCCGGCTCGGAAAAGCCATGAATGGTAGTCAGCATGGGAGTTTTAATAAATGGAAGATACGTCAATGGCAGATAATCAAAATTGTTGTGAATCAGGTCAAACTCATTGGCCTGCTGTATAACC
The DNA here is from genome assembly GCA_964629355.1 of uncultured Pirellulales bacterium. GTDB lineage: Bacteria > Planctomycetota > Phycisphaerae > Sedimentisphaerales > Anaerobacaceae > CAZVUF01. The sequence continues at coordinate 2,702 of CAZVUF010000296.1, forward strand.
TTAGAAATATGCAGGCATGTTGAGACCAGCGGGATTTGAGTCTTGTCTTCTTCGTAACCTTTTTCAATGAAACTAACCAGCTTTGCGGTGGTGATGGAATCTTTCGTGGCGAAAAGTGTTACATTCTTCCAGCCACGGGCGACCAGACCTTCTGTGATATTGCTTGCTACAGTTTCCCATGCACCATAAGCCCGCGGCGGCGTCCGCCATGCAACTGGTGACAGAATAGCTATCCGTTTACTCTTAATATCCATTTACGCATCCTGATAGCATGATTGTGTTACTTCTTAGCTTT
>CAZVUF010000297.1:0-2968 GCA_964629355.1 uncultured Pirellulales bacterium
CCGCGCACTTGGCGTTAGTACGTAAAAAAAGCTGCCTGTGGCTTTCATATTTATTAACACGTCAATTTAAGATGCGTTGGACTTTAATAGCCGATCCGGCTATTATAACAAATAAACTTGCTAAGTTGTGCGATGAAGTGACGAAAACACTATGCTAAAAAGTGTGGTTACTTTAGGAATGGTAATAATATTGTTGTCTTGCTCTTGCGATGAAAATGAGTCAGCGAAAGGAGGCAAAAAGATGGAGATTAAAGTTACCAGTCCGGCTTTTGAGAACGAAGGTATGATTCCAGCCAAATATACCTGTGATGGTGAGGACATTTCACCGCCATTACAATGGGATGCGGTTCCTGAAGGTACCAGGAGCATCGCGCTTATATCTGACGATCCTGATGCGCCGATGGGTATGTGGGTACATTGGGTTTTGTTTAATCTGCCTGCGGATGCAAGAGAGCTGAAAGAAAACATTCCGCCTGATAAGACTTTACCCAATGGAGCTAAACAGGGAACCAGCGATTTTGGCAGAATCGGCTATGGCGGCCCATGTCCCCCAGGGGGCACGCACCGATACTTTTTTAAGATTTATGCACTCGATGCGGAACTTAATTTGCAAGCCGGTGCCAGAAAACGTGATTTGCTCAAGGCGATGGAAGGACATATCCTCGGCCAGGGACAGTTAATGGGTAAATATAAAAGGCGTTAAAGTAATAAATTCCCAGTGAAACTGGTGATTAAATGTTTAGTCCCCCAATTTATTGGGAGTCTTTCTGTTAATTAAAGGAGAAACGAAAAATGTTTAACTCAAAACGCTTAAGAAATGCAATTATTACAGTATCCCTCTTTCTTTTTAGCTTTGATGCCGTCGGAGCAGAGCCGAAGGGTGATAAGCTGCTTGCATTGATACCAGCAGAAAGTATGTTCTGCGTCCGAGTAAATAATCTTGATTATACTCTCAGCCAGGTAGACCAGTTTTTGACGGGTGTTTCGCCTGTGCCGCTTGCAACATCGGCAATGGTACGAATGAAGCTCGCAGAATTTTTGGGTAGTCCGGATGTAAATGGCGTAAATATGAATGGAAGTTTCACCATATTTGGGACTGTCGCCCCTGATGGGTCACTCGGAGACGACTTCGTTTCGCTGCTTGTTCCGGTTTCAGATTACAAAAAGTTTGTCAGCGAAAATTCTAATATAGCTCAGCCGGATGCGAACGGTGTTTCCAAAACCACAAGTGGCGCAGTATTAATACAGGTTGGCGATTTTGCCCTGCTTAAATGGCAGAAGAGCTATGATAAGTTGGTTGCAACTGCAAAATCGCTCTCTTCTGCCGAAGCAAAGGGATTGGCTGGTATTCTCGATCCTGAAGAAATTAAAAAGGCTACGACCGAGCCTGTCTGGCTTTATGGAAATGTCCAGTTAGCCTCCAAGACCTTTGGTTCATTGCTGCTTGGCAAGATTGAAGAGACGAAAAAAATGATGGAGAGTATGAAGGCAGGTGGGCAGGGGCCAATGGGAAACGCAGCAGCGATAATGAATTTGTATGCCGAGATTCTCAAGACACTGATGAATGAAACAAAGTCGTTAAGCCTAACTATTGGACCGAAGCCGAGTGTATGCAATTTGAATATCGGCATTTCAGCGGTACCTGATTCTAATATGGCGAAAATGTTTGTTGCAGATTCTTCAGCACAGCAGGAAAATAAACTTTTGGGCTATCTGAAAGATGGTGCGGTGATGAATATTGGGTACAAAATGAATACACCTTTCTTCAGACAGTTCAATGTCAAAAGAATAGATTTAATTCCAGCTATGGCTGGTGAAAGCGTGACCGCCGAAGATATAACGGAAATGAAAAAGCTGGCGACAGATATGCTTGATTGTCTTGGCAACTCTGCGGCGTTTTCGTTTTCGGTCGATGCGGCAAATAAGCCACCCTTTGCGATGAGGTTTATTATCGAGATGAAGAATGCGGAGATGTTTAATAAAGTCATCGAAGAAGCTGTGAAGATAATGAACACCGGAGGTATTGCTGATTTTTATAAGAGCTTGGGTATGGAGGTGCGCTTTGAATTAAAGCGGGGTGTTGGCACTTACAAAGAGATTTCAATAGATTCAGCCAAGGCAGTGATGAAATCTACCGAACCCAATTTGCCACAAGCTCAGATGTTGAATGCCATGTTTGGTGATGGATTCAATTACCGATGGGCGGTAGCTGATGGGCTTTGGATTTGTGCCGTCTCGGCTGACCCGGATACTGCGATACGCCAGCTTATCGATGAAGTAAAGGCAGGCGGTCCTAAACAGGTTTCGAGTGAAATGAAGGCAGCGTTAGAGCTTCTACCACAGGCAAGTAAAGCAGACTACGCCGGGACATTTAACTTTTTGCGGTACTTCGGAATAATTACAGCTTTTATGCCTATCCCGTTGCCAAAAATGGATATTCCCACCAAGAGCAATATTGCGTTTGCCAGCAGGACCAGCGATGGCAAGATGGCCGTTGATATTGCCTTTCCGAAGGAGCATTTGATGGAAGTGATGGGGATATTTCAGAGGATGCAACAGCAGAGGACCCAGGCAAGGCAGACCTTCTCCGCTGCAAATCTGCGAGGTATAGGGAAGTCCTGCTTGATATACGCAAACGACTATGAGGACAAATTCCCGCCAAATCTGCGGGAGCTTGTTGAGAAAGAGGAATTGCCGCTCAAGGCTCTTGAATCGCCGCGTAAGCCGAAGGGTTTTGATGGCCCAAGCTACATTTACATTCCTGGGCAGACTGTAAAAATGGATCCGGACAATGTTGTCGTTTATGAAAATCCGGAGTTTTGCAGTGATAATATTAATGTTCTGTTTGTAGATTCTCACGTTGAGGCAATGAGACCAGAAGCATTTTTACAGAAGCTCGAAGAAACTTACAAACGGCTCGGCAGAGAAATGCCCGATATTAAATTCAAGAATTCCTCAGTACCAATGA
>CAZVUF010000298.1:0-2967 GCA_964629355.1 uncultured Pirellulales bacterium
TCGGCATCGCGCAGAACGGATATTCCAGCCTTCTATGGCGATTGGTTTATGAACAGACTTAAAGAAGGCTTTGCCGGCGTGGTCAATCCCTTTGGCGGACAAAGATATTTAGTATCACTGAAAAACGAAGACGTTGTTTGTTTCGTGTTCTGGTCCAAGAATTTTACGCCTTTTCTTGAAAACCTGAAAATCATCGAGAGTCTGGATTATAAGTTCTACTTCAATTATACCGTCACCGCCCTTCCGTCTGTCTTTGAGCATAACTTAGACAAAAAAGCTGCGATTAAAACCCTGAAAGAACTAAGCAGAATGTATTCACCAAGCTATATAAACTGGCGCTTTGACCCAATCGTGCTCTCAAGCATTTGCGACCGGGATTTCTACATAAAAGCTTTTAAAGAGCTTGCATCGCAGCTCGAAGGGCTTGTTGAGCGCTGTTATTTCAGCTTTGTAACTGAATACAATAAGGTCAAACGTAATTTTGAAGAGCTTGAAAAAACCAACGGATTGAAAATTACAAACGTCAGCGAGGATATCAAAATCGATTTAGCCAATGAACTGGGGGATATTGCAGAGCAGCATGGAATTGAGTTATTTTCCTGCTGCGGCGATTATTTAGTAGGCGATAAAATCAAAAAAGCACACTGCATCGATGGCGCTATCATAGAGGAGCTGTTTTATCCGGAAGGTCTGCAATACAATGAAAAACCCACCAGAAACCAGTGCGGTTGCACAGAGAGTACCGATATCGGCACGTATGACACCTGCCCGCATGGCTGTGTATATTGCTATGCAAACGCAAATAAGAGCAGAGCCTACAAAGCATTCAGCAATCTCGATAAAGAATCTGCTTTTTTAGGCTACAGCAAATCCGACTCGGACAAATGGCTAAGTGAAATCCAGGCAAATCGCACGCGGCCAGATTATGAACACTTGGAAATGTTCCGAGGCGATATCTAAACTTAGAAAAACTACATTCCTAATTTTATAACGAAACCGCCATTCCCTTTTAGTGTAATTGCCAATGGTTTGCCCGGTGTAAGAGTTATCGTTTGCATGTCGAATGAGCGATTGTCTACTCCGTCGGTGATAAGCATTCCAGTTTTTGTATCTTTAAGAAAAGGAAGCTCAATATTGATAGTCTTTTCGACATTTTCCCCATTTATACCTGCCACATACCAGGTATTTTTCGATTTACGAGCAATCACCACAAGTTTGCCAGGATATCCATCTATAAAACACGTATCATCCCAGCACGTAGGAACCTCTCTCATAAAATCCTTAACGTAATCCGGTACTGCTGCCATACTCTCGGGAGTTTGTGCAAAGTGTTGCACACCCGATAGGAAAATCACCGACATAGCTATTTCAAAACCATTGGTTGTCACTCGCTTTATGCGTGGTATTTCACCAAAACAGACGGGTGTAAAGTCCATCGGATCAAATGCATTTCGGATAAACGCTGCTGTGCAGGAATGAATGGGCTCAAGGTTTGCGTTGACCTGCTCGAAAGTCACAAACTCAAAGCCTTTTATCGCCTCCATTGTCACTAGGTTCGGATAAGTCCGCTGCCAGCCTCTGGGCAGTGTGCAACCATGGCAATTCACCATTAAGCCGAACTGAGCGGCATCCTCAAAAATATCCTGGTAATACGCCATCATTGACTGACCGTCACCACCAAAGAAATCCACCTTGACGCCTTTTATCCCCATTTCTTTTAGTTTGCCGAATTCTTTAACGCGGTCTTCGTGCGTCAGCAGCTTGCTTTTCGGATGATAAGGAACGGTATTCCAGGTGCCCGCCGAGTTATACCACAAAAGAAGCCCAACACCTTTGCTTTGTGCGTATTCAGAAAGCTCCTTAATCTTGTCGTAGCCTATTTTGGTGTCCCAGTCTGCATCGACAAGGCAATATTCCCAACGCATATCGGCTGCGAAATCAATAAAACGTTTCTGTACATCATATACAATAGAATCATCCTTCAGTATAATCCAGCTCCAGGAAGCTCTGCCTGGTTTAATAAATGATGTGTCCTTCAGTTTAGATGGATTTGCTAGGTCGGTTCCCAATGTTGATTCCATAATAGTTTTCAGGCCGTCTCCTATCGCTATAATCCTCCACGGCGTTAGCCAGGGTAAAGTAGATTCAGGATAGCATGGCCCGCCGGGATAGATTTCCGGCTTTTGTGGGAAATCAATGACAAATTCATTATTGCTTGGCTCGTGCTTTAGTCGGCTGCCGCAATAGTTTCTGTCAACAGCGGTTTCTGTAATCAGCATCCAGCACTTATCATAGTTGAAAAGTGCAGGGAAAACCCAACCCGCTTTGTTGTCAGGGAGTTTATCCACCTCAATACTCTGTTTATAATTTTGCTCATACGAAGGCTGGTCCTCGTGCCATCCGGTTTTTGCATTTGTCATAGGTTGAATCCAGCCCATCGTGCCTGGCAAAAAATTAAATGAGGTGACTTCTTCCGCGATCTTTTTAACATCATTTGACTTTTCAGGGAAGTAGTATCTAAAAGCAACTCCGTCGTTTGAGACCTGGAAAATGATGTCCATTTTTTTGCCGGAAGCATTTGTTAAATGAAAGATTCGCTTGTTGCACATATAAGAACACTTGCGTCTTTTCCCATGCAGCATTTCATAATTGTTTTTGACAACCTCAATGTCAGAAGCCGACTCCAGAGACAGGTCTTTTGAAAAATCTTCATCTTCCATGATTATTCCAAGCTTGGAGTTTTGTATGATGAGGACATCATCATACTTGATGCTATACAGAGCATTTTTGTCATCAGAGATATGAAAATAAACAGAGATATTTTTGTCCGGGCTTGTTATCGAATAATCTGGGTTTTCCTGAGAAAAAGAATTCGAGTTAAACAAAGCAGACAATATCAAAATTAGTGTCCCGAATGCCTTTGAATTTTTCTTTCCAGCAGTTTTCATAATAGTCACCTTTCTTACC
>CAZVUF010000299.1:0-2965 GCA_964629355.1 uncultured Pirellulales bacterium
TGAAGAAGATTGTGACACTATTATTAGTTTGTGCAATTGCATGTATGGCGAGAGCCCAAGAATCTGCACAAGCTAAAAAGAGTTCGGATGGAGGGGGAGAAGAATTGTATCCGTGGTGTGGCAAGTATTGTATGAGCTTTTTTACAAAAACCAGAAGTGCCGCAACTGTCGGTAAAGATCATCTATCCGTTTCGCTGAAGTATCAATATTTTGACTGGACGAGGGTCAGGAGAGCTGATAATAAATATCATGACCGTCCATCCGGACAATATAAGCAGAATACAGCATTTACACTATGCACGAAATACGGCTGGGCGGAGGACCATCATATTGCGATCGGCGTCCCATATTTCATCAATGATTATGACATACCGGGCAAAGAAAATGACAGCCAGGGAATCGGTAACGTTTACATTTTTGAAAAGTGGAATTTCATAAAGGAAACGAACAATTTTCCCGGCGTAGCAGTGGATTTCTGGTATTACTTTCCCTCAGGTGATAGCGACCGTAAGCTGGGTAGTGACGACGGGGCCTATAAAATATCAACTGAAATTTCCAAGGCGTGGAAAGATTTTTCACTGCACTTCAATCCCAACTACAAGTGGAGCGAAGATAAAGATGCCGAAGTAGGGGAGATAAACGCAGTGTTTCTCCTAAAGTTGAGTCCAACTTTTTGGCCTGCGGTTGAATATAACTACCTGGATAAGGAAAGTTCGGGCCATAGTCACGATCTTGTTCCGGGTGTTATCTGGAAATTCAAAAAAGGATGGTCATTTAAAGCCGGTATTCCAATCAGTCTTGATTCAACCTTTACGGACCGAGATAGAGTTGGAATTGTTTTTAAGCTTTTTTATAGATGGTGAAAAGGACTAAACAATGAAAAAGATTATGTGTTTATGCGTTTTTTTGCTGCTTGCCCTGGTAGTTTTACCGGGCTGTAAACAAAAAGAGCAAAGCCAAACCAAATCCGCAGAACCTACGGCCATCAGAATAGGTCACGTAGGCCACGATCACCAGACGGCACTATATGTTGCTCTTGATAATGCCTCGGAATATACCAAGCAGAGCGGAATAAGTGTGACGATTGTTGTGGATCGCAAATTCTATGAGCTGTTTGATAACGGTAAAAAGATAGCAGATATTGAAGTAGTAAAAGTCGGTGGTGCTTCTGAGCTGCCCACCGCACTGGCACAGAATGTTATTGAAGTTGGATTGGGGGGAGTGGCGCCGGTGCTTGCTTCGGTTGATAGCGGTTCTCCGGTCAGACTCATATCGCCGCTGCATTATAAAGGTGATATGTTCATAGTTCGACCTGATTTTGAGGCCAAGAGCTGGGGGGAATTCGTAGCACTTGCTAAGGTAACTAAACAGCCTATCCGCATTGGCTACAAGAATCCCATGGCGGTAGCTAAAGTTGTCTTTGAGGAAGCACTAAAGCATGAAGGAATTACATTTGGAGGAGATCCTTCACAAACAAATCTGCAAGTACATATGGTAAACGTCCAAGGCGGCGGCAAATTGAATGTAGCCTTGGGTAGCGGTTTGATTGATGGCTACGCGGGCAATAATCCGTTTCCTGCAATCGCCGTAGAGAAGAAAATAGGGCGGATTATCTGTGACCTTGAGGAGCTGCCTCCGGGGACATTTCGTGATCATCCTTGCTGCTGCATCGCAGCCAACATAGGGGCTATCGAGGGGAAATCCGAGGTTATCGTAGATTTGCTTGTGCTGCTTTTGCAGGCCAATGAAACTATCAACAGCGATTTAGACAAAGCAGTTGCTGCAGCGGTGCGCTGGATAGGTACCAGTGAATCTGTGGAACGGATGAGTATCCCGACGAGCGGCTATTCTATGGAGCCATCCGCAAAGTGGCATCAGACAATGGGAAAATGGATAGAGGTAATGAACGGCCTGGACATCTTTCGGGCAAAGTTAAAAGGACTTAAACCTGAAGAAGTCTCGCAACTTGCATACGACTTGTCACTTTTGGAAAAAGCGAGGGAAAAGCTTGAGCAAAGAAGAGTTGAGAAATAAAAATGCTTCATATAGGTCTAAGTTACTTGGCTGGACAATTTTACCTGTTACGTTGCTTTTAATATGGCAGGTTGCTGCTAAGTATTTAAATCAGCCGTGGATTTTTCCGCCGGTGACAAGCGTAATTGAACAGCTTGCACATCCGTTTCGCCAGCACTACGCATCAGGTTCGCTTTTAAGCAATACGCTGATAAGTTTATTGCGTGTGCTGCTGGGATTTTCATTAGCAGCGGTGGCGGGGGTGACGCTGGGTATCGTTATGGGTTCGATTCGCATTATTCGTAGTGCTTTGGAGCCAATTGTCGAAATTTTACGACCATTGTGTCCAATTGCGTGGTTGCCTTTTGCCATCGCTATCTTCAAATTGAAAACCCTGCCGCAATTGTTTGGCATCAAATACAGCCGAACGATTTTCGATCAAATACAGTTGGGGATGATTTTTGTAATTTTCGTTGGTGGTTTTTTTCCTGTGCTTACAAATACACTCGATGGAGTTACAGGGGTGCGGCGAAATTATTTATTGCTTGCAAAAACGCTGGGTGCGACACGAAGACAGACTTTTTTACATGTGTACCTGCCTGCCGCGATGCCAATGATTCTGACCGGCTTGAGGCAGGGAATTGGCTTATGCTGGTTCGTAATAATTGCAGCGGAGATGATGACAGGCAGTGAAAGCGGCATTGGATATCTGCTTATATATGCTTCGGATAACTCAGCAATGGATATTGTTATCGCAGCGATGTTGATTATCGGGAGCATCGGTGCTCTGCTTAGTTTTGCAATGCGCAGAATGATGTGCAGCGCTGTTCGCTGGCATGGGAAGGAAGTCTAAAGTAATGGAATTTGAAGATAGCAGCAAACATATTGTAGACAAACCAATGGCACTGGAGCTTCGTGGTGTCAGTAAGACTTTTTATTCGGATGCCGGTGC
>CAZVUF010000300.1:0-2957 GCA_964629355.1 uncultured Pirellulales bacterium
CAGTGAATCTGATATCGGTAGCCGCATTAAAAACACTTTTGCTGTCACTATCCTTTACCTTTTTGCCTGCCGGGATATTCTCAAGTGTGAAGCCGTCGCCGTCATCTTTTCTTTTCAGGGTGTATCCGCCATTCGGTGAAATGACCGTTACCGACTCGATATTGTCACGGGCAACAGTAATAAGCTCCTGGTCGATATAGTCCATCGCCCCACTTCTGAGCCATGGCGCCTCCGGTGCCACATAGACTTTGTCGCTCATAATCCGTTTTACGTAGCTACCCTGGCCAGCTTCCCTGGCATTTCCTACAATAACCCCCGTGAGTAGTGAACCATCCGGCTTGAAAAATTTGACCACATGACGAGCTTTATCCTCTGTCAGGCCAAGCGTTTCGTGATTTTCCTTTTTCTCCGTAATAAACTGTGTTGTTTGAATATCAAGGCACCTCGTGATCAAATCATTTATCTGTTTCATGTCAGCAGGATAATCATCCTTGTTTGCAACTACGAATTGGCCCCCTGCCTGTCGCTTCAAAGTCACCCCGTTTTCGCCCACCCCAATAACAATGCTGCCTATGTCTCTTGTCTCAAGCCCCTGGATAAGATAAGCCGGCTTGTCGGATGCCATCCTGGGTTTATTCGAAATACGTATTTGGGCCACCGCCCATATTACCATACAAACCGCTACGATACCCAATATGGTGAGTTTCCTATCGCTCATCTATAAACTCCCAAAGAAAATGTAAAAATCAAAATGCAAAATTTAAAATTAAGGAGGGGCCCCGCTTCGCGGGAACCAAGTCATCCCGACCTGTCGGGATTCCACAATTTTGATTTTTTATTTTTGATATTTAATTTTTCCTTAGGCATCACTTGCGTGGCTAATGTAATGCCTCTTTCTTACACTACGACGGACAGCCAATACGACAGCAATTGCCAATATCACACAAGGTGCTGTAAGCATATTAAAGTTGCGCAATTTATTACTCAATGCCTCGATACGCTGATGTCTTTTCTTTCTGACATCGCGTAACTGTCGTTGAGCCTGACGCTTTTTCAGTTCCAGCTCTCGCTGCTTCTGTAGTATGGAACTGCCTATAACCTCTGCCTTTTCCTCCTTTGCTGAAGCCAGAATAGCCTGCAGCTCATTATTGAAACCCTGAATTTCAGCGTTAAGCTTGGCCACCTCTTCGGAGGTCTCCTTTTCCGCTTGTGTTTCAATCTCATCAACAACAGTGAACGGCTGCTGGAAATTTCCCCGCGACCTGATGGAAATCAAATCACTTGAGCCGGTCAAATCATCAATAGTATTCATTAATAAAGCGCTGTTATCGCCGACGACGATCTTGCCGAAGAAAGAACTCTGATAGGCCAGCATATCGCTGATAAAGTCCACATCTGAGAATACCGCTACCACGCAATCCTGCTGGGCCTGTTTTAGCCCTGTTATCCGCTTTTTGGTTTTCTCATTATTATTTGGGTCTTCCGCGTTTTTCGACTCAACCTCAACTTCGATACCATCGGGGAAGCTGCTCGCCAAGCGTCCCATAACCTGATAGCCCATCGTCACAGGCTTAGTGCCCTCGAAAAATTTGCTCATCAGATTCTCCGGCTGTAAAAACATCAGCTCGGTTGAGCTATCGACCTTGAAGCTGTTGCCTTTTCCGGTAGTAGTTATAAGGGCTGTTCGTTGAATTCTGGAGCCCGTTTCTTTCACCTCGTTTACATCCGCAATTTCTCTCAGCACGCCCGCAAACAAGACTCTTACCTGATTAAGGTCTGTGGTAATGACACTGTCTTTGTTGAAACAATCCTGTCCAAGATTAAGGAAGCCGATTATCGTCTCGGGCCTCTGGTCGCGGGCAATGGAGGCTCGCAAAGCAAGGCTCCTGTCACCTGCAAAGGTGTTTTCCGGCATCGCAAGACCCCAAGTCCGAAGGAGTTTGTCCAGATTCGAGCTTTGCGAATATGACATCATCACCTGCATATTACTTCGGTCGGGCCTGTCTGCTATGCAGAAGGGGTCAACACACACGACTGTTCTGCCACCCTTAAGAACAAACTGGTCTATGGCAAACAGCGTCTGCTCAGGCAGGTCCTTCGGATGAATGACCAGCAGAATATCAACGTCATTTATATCGTTGACATCAGTAGGAACTTCGGTGACTTCATATTTTCTGCGTAACTGTTCTACAATGGTCCATGGAGGTCTGGGTTGTTGTCCCTGCATACGCATCATCTGGGCCATATAGCTGCTTGCATCATCGCCCATTACCGGTAGGCTGCTCATTATGCCGAGCCGCGTTTTTTGACGGGTGATCGCCGTATCAATCAGATAACTAATGTCATACTCAATAAAGTCCTGCCTGTCCGGCGAGAAAAACGGTATGACCTTTTCCACCCCAAACTGGGTTTGAGCAACTAAGCCGAAGAAAAAGTTTTCCTCTTCAGAGATAGAGAACCGCTGTAGGCCGTATTGCAATGCCTCAACTTCTTCTTCTGAATAAGGCCTCGGGTCGATTATCTTCAAATCGACCATGCCCTTTGCCTGGGCAGCATATTGCTCCAGCAGCGATTTAACGAACTCATAATAATTATTGAAGTATCGGATTTGGTCCGGCCCTTTCATCGCTGCGGTTTTAGCGAAGTAAAGCTTGAGCGTAATCGGCTGATTAAGCTTGGCCAAAATCGCCTTGGTCCCGTTCGAAAGTGTATAAATTTTTTGCTCGGTAATATCAACCCTCAGCGTTTTTCCGATGTTTTGACAGATGCTTATCGCCGAGAACATAATTACAAAAACAAAGATCGCGCCTATAATCGCCCTTATTATCCGGTTCGTACCACAGTGAGTGACTTTCTCAGCCGAAGCTTTCACAGTTTTTCCCGTTGTGGGTTCTTTAGTGGGTTCCATTAAGCAGCCTTCCTTTCATCCAAAACAATCGAGCTGGCGGCAATCCAGC
>CAZVUF010000301.1:0-2938 GCA_964629355.1 uncultured Pirellulales bacterium
AGATTGCTTCACCCGCCATCGGTGGAGTAAGTCGGTAGTATCGTCACTGCCCCCCCACCTTATTTTATGTTTCGCTGCGGTCTTACTGGGATTGTCCACTAATAAATCCTGCAAGAGCATAGACTAAAGCACCCTGCCAGTTGATGGCGATTTCATTGGTCTGGTAACTTCCTTCGACGTCTTGCCAGTTCCTCACGGACTGTCCGCCACCCACGAGGTAGCCAGGCCAGGGCTCAGTTATACCATCGGCACCGCTGCGTCTGTCATGTGGATTCATGGGCGGCTGGAAACCCAGGCCGGTGACGTAAGAGCGACCGTAATAATTCCTTCCGAATAAATGAGCTATCGCATCCAAAGAAGTATCAACATATTCCTTCTTTGGAGATATCTTATTTGCAACCTGCAGATTCAATACTTGTCTTGCGACCGTTCCGTTACAGCCCCAATAATACCTGTTGCCAAAGGGTCTGCCATATATATCATTATTGTCTTTCACAACGATAGCATCCGCAACCGTGAGCAAATCCCGGCGTACATCCTCCAAAATCTCTAAGTTCCTTCCCTCCCTATTAGACAGGACATAAGTAAACATTGCGAGATTGCTCACATTACCCCAATCCCAATCCTCATCAATCTTGTTATAAGTTTTGACGGCCCGTTCTTCGAAATCCTCCATGTATTGAGCCTCACCGGTGGTTTCCCACATCTCAGCCGCTGCCCAGAGTCGGTCATCAGGATCGGAAGTTTGATAACCGCCTGTTTTGAAGTCTCCCTGCTGGAACCTTTTGTCATTCGGATTATTCTTCAGAAATTCATAGCTTTTCTTTGCAGCGTCCAGGCAGGTTTGGGCGTATCCTGCATCATAAGGCTTGAAGTACCTTGCCGCCATAGCCAGCATAGCGACGAAATCCGCCGTGGCTGCTGAGCCCCAGTCTGTAAAGTATCTCTTTTCTAAATCTTTTTCCGGCATGATAAAACTGGAGAAGTTCAATCGTGTCAGCTTATGCGAGACTTTTCCTGAGTCGTCCGGATATTGCATTTTCAAGAGCCAGTCGATTTCCCACTTAATCTCTTTGAGAAAATCCGGCCAGCCCGGTGCGGTATCTGGTATATTTAATGAAACGTTTTTTAGCTTATTCTGGAAATGGTCCCAGGCCAAAAACATCACCCCCACCGTGACACCGGCATTGACTGTGTATTTACCGTAATCGCCCGCGTCGTGCCAGCCGCCTGTACCATCCCGCCGTGACGTGTCCCCAATACCCATGTAATCCTGAAAAGCGTCTTCCATGTGACATGCTGCATGCGAGTAAGTTATGCCGTTGTGCCTGCCTTCGACAGCCGTACCACAACGCCAGAGATAAAAGCCTCTCATAACCGTGTAATAAGCAAAATCATAAACTGCATCGCCTATTTCAAAGTCGATGGAACGCCCCACACCAGGCACTTCAAGATAAAATCTGCCTTTTTCAGTTACCTGGGAAAAATCAGCTATCCAGGCAACCTGATTTACATCCTTCTGAGTAATGGGTCCTGTCACGGTGCCGGAAAAAACGCTCTCATCAGCCTGACTGCTTGGGGCAGAGGCAGCAGGAGCAGATGCTTTTTTGACAGTGAAGATTGAGCACTGAGAGATGATTGTAGCTTTTTTCGGTGCTGTGGGAAGAAAACCCAAAGAATTTAAACGAATATCCGAATCCGCACTAAATGCGTAATTTGTAACAGAAAACAAAAAGATTACGATGATTAACAGACGAACTTTCATTTTCCACCTGGACTTTCCAATAAAATGATATTTGATTTGTTCCGATTGATTTAAACGGCAGTCTTCAACTTACCAGTAATGGTGAACTAATTTACGGATATGGTTATCGTAGATGGCACGCACGTCACTCATTGTCTTTTTGGATAATGCCGGCAGGTCTGCTGCTGAGAAGTTTTCCTCTGCCTGTGATGGGCGCTTAACTCCTGGGATAGTGCAGGTCACTGCATCAAACATTAAAATCCAGCGCAGGGCAAACTCTACCATACTTATTCCAGCCGGACAAATTGCTTTTAGCTCATTAACCGCCTTTAGTCCAACTTCATAATCAACACCGGAGAAAGTCTCGCCTCTGTCAAATTGCTCACCATGCCGATTAAACTGCCGATGGTCATCGGTCGCAAAGGTACTGTCAGATTTTAATTTACCTGTAAGCATCCCGGAAGCTAACGGAACACGCGCTAATATACCTACTTTGTGTTTCTTGGCCTGCTCAAAAAATAGCTCAGCCGGTCGGTGCCTGAACATATTGAAAATAAGCTGCACACTCTGCACGTTTGGGAACTCAATCGTCTTGAGCGCCTCTTCCACCTTTTCAACACTGACACCGTAATAGCGGATTTTACCCTCTTTGACAAGATCATCAAGTATGCCAAAAACCTCCGGCCTGTAGTAAACTTCAACAGGTGGACAATGCAACTGAAGAAGGTCAATGATATCTGTATCAAGATTTTTTAGACTTCGTTCTACAAAGGCTATGAGGCTCTTACGATTGTAACCATCTGCTGTATGTGGATTCAAGCGACGCCCTGCTTTTGTAGCGATGTATATTTTTCCTTTGTGCTCGCGACGTATTTGAGCCATAAGTCTTTCGCTGCGTCCGTCACCATAAACATCTGCGGTATCAAAGAAATTTACGCCAAGTTCTGCTGCTCGATGTAGCGCTGCCAGCGATTCAGTGTCATCTACTTGTCCCCACGCTCCACCGATTGCCCATGCACCAAAGCTTACTGCTGAGACCTTCCAGCCTGTGCGTCCCAGTTCTCGATATTGCATCTATTCACCTCCTGTTGAATTATTGCTCTATGTGGAATACTTCTTTAAGTTCAACCGATTTCGGACTATTGTCCGGGTTTGACGGCATTAAAGGCCCCATATACTTCCACCACTTTTGGC
>CAZVUF010000302.1:0-2914 GCA_964629355.1 uncultured Pirellulales bacterium
CCAGCCTTGATAAGCTGGTGACATCGGGTTATTTGAAAGAATTGCCGATGGACCCATTTAGCAATAAGCCGTTGGTTTATAAAAGAACAGATGATGATTTTATCCTCTACAGCTTTAGCTATAATTTTACCGATGACGGCGGTCAAATTGGAAAGAATTCAAGAGGCGAGCCGAGAAGATTATGGGCGGATAATGGTGATTCTGTTTTCTGGCCTATCCAAGAAAAAAACGAGCAAGCTTCATAATTTGCTCGCCTGCTCGGATTGTGGGCAAATATGTAGGATAATTCGCGTAGATAATTTAGAAAGGCCGCGCTATTCGTTGCGTTTTGCGCATACGCCTGCGGTTCCTTTCGGAAGGCTTTTCATAGTAGGCGGTGCGTTTCATATCTCTAATTAAACCTTCTTTTTCGCACAGTTTCTTAAAGCGTTTTATCATCTGCTGAACCGATTCACCCGAACGCGATTTAACTTTTATCACACAAATCTCCTTTTACATCCAAAAAGTAACAAAAAACGAATCCGCCCGTTGCGGAACACTTCTTTATTTATTTCGTCAAAATTATTAAGTTTCTTAATTTAGCGTAACCTTTATAGCTTTTCAAGTAAAAAATTTTCGCCAAATCTTGTATGCTTTTGGGGTCTCCCATTGTGGTTCGAATTTAGGGATTGTTCATTTATAATTCCGTTTGCTGTCGTCTGCCTTCTGCCCCTAAAATGTGTCATCCCAAAGATAGGCATTGAATCACAATCCCAAAAATGTTAAAATAACATAATTCGTTTGTAATTTTTTATTTTTAAGAGTAATAATCAAAATACAAAACCTCATAAAGAAAAAACACAAAATAAGATGCTCTCATCCACAAGAATTTCATTACTCAGCCTGATATCGGTCGCCTTTTGGGCTGGTTTCGCTGATTTAACGCTGTCGGCTGATAACATATCTTTGGTGATTAACGAAGTAATGGCCTCCAACAGCAGCACTATCCAGGACCCGCAGGGCCAGTACGATGACTGGATTGAAATTTACAACTTCGGAAATAAACCTGTTGATGTGGCCGGCATGTGCCTCACGGATAATCTATCTGCACCGACCAAATGGCGGTTTCCAACAAATAACCCCTCAGCAACCACAATTTCCGCACACGGCTATCTATTGATATGGGCTGATAATGATACTGCCGATGTCGGTTTGCACGCAAGCTTCAAGCTTGATTCCGATGGTGAGGAGATTGGTTTGTTCGATAGCTCTGCCACAGGTACCGACGGCAGCTCTTTGATTGATAGCATTACCTTTGACGAGCAGACCGCTGACATTTCCTACGGTCGCTATCCCGACGCCAGCGATAATTTACAGTTTATGGCTTCTCCTACACCGGGCGGGGCAAATAATAGCGGATACTTAGGTGCTGTGGCGGAGCCAAAATTTAGTCCAAGAAGAGGTTTTTACGATGCCCCATTTTCTGTCACCATCAATACCGAAACTGAAGGTGCTGTTATATATTATACGCTCGATGGCAGCAAGCCAGGTGATGCTTCGGGTATGTCACCAAGCTGTACGGTCTACACCGGGCCTATCCCCATTACGAAAACTACATGTCTCCGTGCGGTAGCGATCAAGCCCGGCTGGATGCCCAGTAAAATTGATACGCAAACATACATATTCATTGAAGATATTATAAATCAACCTTCTACTGCTCCCGGACCTGGTTGGCCCCCTCCCGGAAGCTGGTATGGCCAAACTATCGATTATGAAATGGACCCAGAGGTCACTAAAAGCCCCGAATACAAAGACCTAATCAGAGATGGCCTGCTGTCAATACCTTCAATTTGTTTATCGACAGACCTCGATAATCTTTTTGACCGGGATTTTGGTATTTATGTAAATTGCGGCTACTATGGCCAGCCGGGATGGGAAAGAGGAAAGGCCTGGGAAAGACCTGCCTCAGTCGAGTTAATCAATCCTGACGGCAGTGAAGGATTCCAAATTAATGCAGGCCTGAGAATGAGGGGAATTACCAGTTGCGGCGGTGGAAATCCCAAACATGCTTTTCGACTATTTTTCGAAAACGAATATGAAGGCAGCTTAAAATATCCACTCTTTGGCGATGAAGGTGCCGACGAGTTTGAAAGAGTTGACCTCAGATGTGCTCAAAATTATTCCTGGAATATGGATGGACCGAGCTATAATCAATATTTCACATTTGTTCGTGAGGTCTTTTGCCGCGACCTGCAGCGCGAAACAGGTCAGCCATATACTCGAAGCAGATACTATCATCTTTATATCAATAGCGTTTACTGGGGCCTTTATCAAACTCAGGAAAGAGCAGAGAACAACTACGGTGAGACTTATTTCGGCGGTGACAATGACGATTACGACGTCGTCAAACCAAACAGAAGCTGGCCGAGAAGCATGGAATGCGTTGATGGCAACTTTGATGCCTACGAAAGATTATGGCTCGCCTGCCAAAACGGCTTTGATACCGATGAGGCTTACTATCATGTTCAGGGACTCGATGCCAACGGCACACCAAATCCCGCTTATGAAAAGCTCGTTGACGTCGACAACCTCATAGATTATATGCTGACTATCTTCTACACCGGCGACTTCGATGCACCTGTATGCGGCTGGAACAGCGACAGAACACCAAACAATTTCTTCGGGATTTATAATCGTGTCAATCCTGATGGCTTCAAATTCTTCAGACACGACAGCGAACATACAATGAATACCGATTCGCGCTCTTACGACAGAACCGGCCCATATAACCACCCCTGGCTGATGAACTTCATTAGAGATTGCCCGCAAGCCAACAAAGTCTGGCCTGCTTACACGTGTATCGGTTTTAATCCACAGACCTTGCATCAATATCTCACTGTACATCCTGAATACAGAATGAAATTTGCCGACCACG
>CAZVUF010000303.1:0-2875 GCA_964629355.1 uncultured Pirellulales bacterium
TTTATAATGATGTAACAAAAGACCGTGGGATACCAATTCTGGGCATGGGCGGAATCAGGACAGCTCACGATGCCCTTGAGTTTATCATCGCCGGTGCCTCAGCGGTCGCGGTCGGCACAGCAAGTTTTATCGAGCCTGGATGCGCGGTAAAAATCATTGAGGGCATAAAAAAATATTGTATTCGCAATAATATAGCTAATATCAAAGAGTTGGTCGGCTCACTTTCAGAGTAAAGGGTCATGCCCAGTAAAGTACATCTATCCAGACTGTCTTTTACAGTGCTTTTGTCTTTATTATTCTTAGTTTTAACAGGCTTTGCTGCCGAACAGAAAATATCTCTTGATGAACGGCCTGCCGAGCCGGGTGAGTGGGGCTATCGCCCTGCTGAGGACGCGCTTTCAAAAGTAAATCCGCCGAGCTTCGTCTGGCGGCCTCAAAAGGATCTGAGTTGGGAGCTTGAATGTACCCGTGACGCCCAATTCAAAGACATCGAGTACCAAGCCACTAACATAGAATTCAATGTGCATTATCCACCCCTGTCTTTTGAGCCAGGCACTTATAGTTGGCGTTATCGTGGGAAGGATGAAAAAGGTAATTACACGAACTGGAGCAAACCACGCACATTTACTATCGCACCCGATGCAGTAGTTATGCCACTTCCGAGCCGTGAGGAGCTAATATCCCGCATACCCAAAACACATCCACGATTATTTATGCGTCCAGAAAACCTTGGGAGGCTGCGAGAATCGGCACAGGGCAAAATGAAAACCGAATACAATAAGCTCATCAGGGAATGTGAAAGGATTCTGGCTAATCCGCCTTCAACAGAAGAACCACAAAAATATCCCGAGGACGTGAATCGGCCTAGCGATGAATGGAGCAAAATATGGTGGGGTAACCGGGAAGACATTATCAAGGTGCTTAACAGTGCAGCCACCTTAGCCTTTACGCGTCTCTTAGGAGGTCAGGAAAAATATGGACTTGAAGCGAAACGAATCCTGCTTGAATGTGCCAAATGGGACCCAAATGGCAGCACCGGCTACCGGTATAACGATGAGGCTGGTATGCCATATGCCTATTATTTCTCCCGCACATATACCTTCGTGAACGACTTGCTGAGCGAGGAGGAAAAGAAAATCTGCAGAGACGTGATGAAAGTTCGCGGCGATGAGATGTATCAGCTCCTCTGTCCCCGGCACTTCTGGCGTCCGTATGCGAGCCATTCCAACCGTGCATGGCACTTTTTGGGTGAGGTTGGGATTGCCTTTCTTGATGAGATTGAAGAGGCCGAGGACTGGGTCTGGTTCGCAGCCAATGTCTTTTTCAACGTCTATCCGGTCTGGAGCGACGAAGACGGCGGCTGGCACGAAGGCTCATCGTATTGGTACAGTTATCTGAATCGCTTCACCTGGTGGGCCGATGTAATGCGTGAGGCGATGGGTATTAACGCATATGATAAGCCTTTCTTCTCGCAAGTCGGGTATTATCCTATGTACCTTATGCCGCCAGGGAAGGAAGGAGGTGGCTTCGGCGATTTAACTGCAAATCGCACGGCCAAGAGTAATGTGTCGTTGATGAGCATTTTCGCGGCCCAAGCACAGAATGGGCACTGGCAATGGTACGTTGAACAGCTTGGCGGCCCTGTAACCAACGAAGGTTACATCGGCTTTATCCGTGGGGTGCTGCCGGAAGTCCGGGCCAAGTCGCCTGATGACTTGCCCACATCGCGTCTATTCGAGGGTACAGGACAGGCCTATTTGAACAGCAACATAACCGATGCCGGCAACAGTGTACAGGCCGTCTTCAAGTCAAGCCCGTTCGGGACCCAGTCTCATGGCTATGAAGCGAACAATTCCTTTCTTCTTTGGGGCTATGGTAAGCGTTTACTGATACGCTCAGGACGCCGTGACATCTACGGCAGCGACCATCACAAAAACTGGATGTGGAGCACGCGCTCGGTCAATAATATTACAGTCAACGGCCAAGGACAGGGTAAACGCACCGCGAAAGCCCGGGGCAAAATCATCGCCTTTAGGACTACCCCATCAATAGATATCGTTGTCGGCGAAGCAGGCAATGCTTATGAGCCACCTCTGGAACGCTTTACAAGGACTATAATTTTTATCAAGCCAGAGTTAGTAATTATTTACGATCGGCTCTGTGTTAAAGAACCCTCCACGTATGAATACTGGCTCCATGCGCTAAAGGAAATCATGGTTGAAGACCAGCACAACATCCAGGTCCGGAATAATAACGTAGTGTGCGACATTAATTTTTTAGCGCCGACAGGCCTATCATTCGAGCAGACCGACCAGTACGATCCTAATCCACGTCCGCGAATTAAGCTGCGCGAGTGGCACCTGACAGCAAAGACACCAGAGAAAAAAACACAAATGGAGTTCGTGACACTTTATTATCCGCACCGGGCTACAACACAGCTACCCAAAGAGGCTCGTTTGGAAAAAATTGACGGTGGTTACGCGCTGGATGTGGTACTGTCGGATGGCCAGCTAACAGCGCTTCTTCCCACCGATGACCAAGTTATTTTGAAAGGACGCGACCTGGAAAGCAAGGGAGCAATCAAGTGTCGGTTGAATCGAGTCGGTGAGCCAATTGAAACCCTTGGACTTGAATAGTACTTGGATCGAAGCAAGCTCTACTTGATATCTTGGCGCGATCCAGGTATGCTTATATTGTATGGCTAAAGATATGGAACAATTGTATGCAGAACGGCTGAAACGCTATGTCACAGCAATGCGGAATGAGAAGCCGGATATGATACCGATTCGGCCCTTTGTTGCTGAATTCACGGCCAAATATGCTGGATACACCTGCCAGGAGGTGACACATGACTACGAAAAGGCCTTTGCAGCCG
>CAZVUF010000304.1:0-2872 GCA_964629355.1 uncultured Pirellulales bacterium
GAAGCCAGGTCCATTTTATGGCGGAGTTCCAGGAAATCCTGGATTTTCCACCGGCTCCTAAACTTGATTTATTCGGCAAGCTCGACCCGGCAAAAGCTACGAAAGAAGAATTACAGGGACAAGAAGTATTCTTCGGCAAAGGTCAATGCAGCGTATGTCATATACCCCCCTATTACACTGATAATCTGATGCATAATTTGAAGACCGAGAGATTTTACAAGCCTCGAATGATAAATGGCAGATACGCATCTGCGGATGGACCTATTAAAAATTTTCCACTTAGAGGTATCAAGGAATCGCCGCCTTACCTGCATGATGGACGCCTGCTGACCCTGGAAGATACCGTTGAGTTCTTCAATCTGATACTCAGTACCAAGCTCACAGAGCAAGAAAAAAAGGACATGGCCGAATTCCTCCGAGCTTTATAAACTTTAGATTAACGTGCAAAATTAGTTGTCAGATTGCATAGCTGTGCAGCCCCGGGAACAAGCGGGAGAGGTTTACCCACAGCAGAGTTATCACAATGACCAATATGCCTGCAACAGCCCAGGCACTATTTATACGCGGGTGCTTTTTACCAAACATATAGCGGAAGTGAAAATACCCCACATAGACCAGCCAGGAAGCCAGTGACCACAACTCTTTTGGGTCCCAGCCCCAATAGTCACCCCATGCGAGCTTTCCCCACCAGCTTCCGAGGATAAGACCAAGTGTCAGCAACGGAAAACCAACACAAATCATCCGGTAGGTCGCCTCCTCCGGCGGCAGCAGATTCTCATCGGGATTGGGGGCTATACCAGCCAACTGCTGGACGGCTTGAAAAGCCGCTTTTGTCATAAAGATGTATGATATAGCATAGACAGCTACATGCGGTACAAATAACCAGCTTTGTAGAGCAGGCGGCAAATGTTGAGGCTGAGCATTAAAGACAAAACCGGCTGGGAAAAGCACGACAGCACCTATAAGCATGTCACCGCATCCACCCCCTACGCGCAGCATACGCCGGCAGAACCAGGAAACCGGATAACAAACCATACCTAAGCACAAAAATACCTCAAACAGATTCTGCAACGGCACATGGTGAACATCGTACCAACGATAGACGAAAGATAAGACTGCAGCAATAAAGCCGAATATATAAAGGATGTGTCCTGCTTTTTTTCGTCTCAGCAGCGTTACCAAAAATGCCAGCAGGTATGCCGTAATGGCAATATAAATCAATAAGCCCTGAATTGTGTACTTAATTTCCATTTGTTTTCTTTACTGTAAATAAATGCTTTATCCAGAAATGCCAGAAAACACCAACGCAAAGCATCAAATACCCGGCATAGACGATGGTTATGCCTGTATCGGAAATAACCATAAGAATTGTGTATTGGCCGGCTTTGTTATCATAATCAGCCTGATAAAAATGGTATCCGCCGAAATGTAGAGGATGGTTTACTTCGATATTCTTCTCAGCAACCACTTCGTCATCCCGGATAATCTGCAACTCACTTATATATTCGCTGATAACTCTCTGGTAACTCAGCAGAAAATTATCTCCCGGGTGAATATGGCCGGGAAAACGCTCAAAGACATATCTTGCAGTGACCTGGCCATCAGGTGATTTAATCTCGACCTCAAGGGCAGGATTTAAACCGGGCTGTGGATCATCGTAAAATACACGCTCGTCACCCTCGATTTTGATTTTGAAATTTTCGAATTTCGTTACAATTCTTACCGTGCCGATATCGTCACCCAAAGAAAATTCTGTGTTGATTTGCAC
This sequence comes from uncultured Pirellulales bacterium, assembly GCA_964629355.1. Taxonomy (GTDB): domain Bacteria; phylum Planctomycetota; class Phycisphaerae; order Sedimentisphaerales; family Anaerobacaceae; genus CAZVUF01. Next base: position 1,769 of record CAZVUF010000304.1, read on the forward strand.
AGGGATTTTCCAGTTTTTGCCCTCACGGTTTTGAATATATAAATATTCCGGCTTGTAGTATTCGATTCGGAAATCTTTTAGTTTGGCATAGAAAGGCAATTCCCTGACCTGGTCGTCACCTTCTAATGCAACCCTGTTTTCGCTTGCTCCTTCAAAGATTATCATCTGACCGGATGGAATCTTGTCAATTCCAAAGAGCTTACTTTGCAGCTTATGGCCGGCTTGGGAGCTACATACGGCTCCAGTCAGAATGAGAACACAGCCGGCGTGCATGAATAAAAGCCCTGGGATGTGGATTAGTCGGCTAAACACCCAAATACCTGTTATCAGTAGAAGTATCAGGGCTATCCAACAAATAGACAACGGCAGGGAGTTGAAGAATGCTTTTGCACGCTCGGCACCTATAAATGCCCCATAGATAGACAGGAAAATCAATAAGATAATCAGCGTCAGAGCTGCCCATAACACAATCCGTCTAAACCTGTTCATCGACACTCCTTTTATGATTACCGGTAGACAGCATTCTTAAAGAATTATGGCAGAAATTGACCTGTTTGCAAGAATATTCGTTGCCGTATCGATTGTAAGGAGTTTGGCCTTGATAGATGTAATCACCTTGATTACACTATATTGAATTGAGGAACAATTAACTATAGAAGAAGTGCCGATGAAGCTTACCCTGAACAATATAACATATCATAATTGTCCTGTTGAGGTACGCGAGAAGGTTGTTTTTACCGTTGAGCAGCGGTGCTATATACTCAAACAAATGCACGCGGAGCAGGCCATCAGCGAAGCAGTAATCCTGGAGACCTGCAACCGGCTTGAATTTTATCTTTACGCAAAAAAAGATTTTAATTGCAGCCGATTTTTAACTCAGCTTATCGGGCAAGTTAAGCCCGATGCAGCTGATGTATGGAAAAAGTATAATACCAAGAGCACAGGCAGGGACATGGTTCAGCATCTTTTTGAAGTTGCTGCCGGTCTTGATTCACAGATGATTGGTGAGAATCAGATTTTGGCTCAAGTAAAATCTGCTTACAAAGAATCTACCGATTGCAAAACGAGCAAATTGATATTTCACCGGCTTTTCCACCAGGCCTT
>CAZVUF010000305.1:0-2862 GCA_964629355.1 uncultured Pirellulales bacterium
CTTCAATAAGGTTCTGCCTCGATGCGATCCAGGCCGCTCAAGACGGCATAATAGACGCGGTAGTTACCGCGCCGGTCAGTAAAACCAGTTGGAAGATGGCCGACGCAGAATGGCCCGGACATACAGAGATGTTCGCAAAGCAGTGTAAGTCCCCCAGAAAAGTGATGATGTTTATTAGCGGGCCATTAAAATTAGCTCTTGCTACTATTCACGAGGCATTATTTGAGGTGCGTCACAAGTTTACCATCGGCTGTGTGTTCGAACCGATAGATTTGTTAAATGACGCATTGAAAGAATACTTTGGTCTGGAAAACCCTAATATTGGTGTCGCTGCACTGAATCCGCACGCGGGCGAGAACGGCCAGTTCGGTGACGAAGAGCAACGAATAATATCGCCCGCCATTCTGCTGGCACAGGAGCAGGGAATAAACTGTCATGGTCCATTTCCGGCCGACACACTCTTTTTGCGGGCTAGTCGAGGCGAATTTGACGGCGTCGTCGCAATGTATCACGACCAGGGTATGATACCCGTTAAGCTGCTCGATTTTGAAAATGCGGTTAATATTACTATCGGCATACCGATAATACGGACATCGCCCGCTCACGGAACAGCTTTTGACATTGTCGGTAAAAATCTTGCCAATCCAAGCGGCATGAAAGCTGCCATTACCACCGCAATACAAATGGCAACAACAAAGAAGAATTTAGAATTGAGAGTTCAGAATTGAGAGATGTAATCCTGTAAGTGCAGACCAAACGACAAATCCAGAAGCTACTCGCTTCAGCGGGCGTCCAGCCGAATAAGCGACTCGGCCAGCACTTCCTTATCGACTTGAATTTAATGCGTCTGCTGATAGAGTCTGCAAATATCAGCAGCAACGACGTTGTGCTGGAGGTAGGCTGCGCAACTGGCTCTTTGACGGAAGGCTTAGCTCAGCGGGCGGGAAAAGTTATAGCCGTCGAGCTTGATAAAATCCTTGCCGAGATCGCGAACAAACAACTGGCAAAAACCGAAAACGTTGAGATTATCAGCGTCGATATCCTGGAGAATAAAAATACAATCAGCCAAATCGTGATAAAGGCGCTCGAGACGGCTCACAAAAAACACTCCGGTAGAATCCTGCTGGCTGCAAATCTGCCTTACAACGTCGCATCACCGGTAATGCTGAATTTAGTCAAGGGCCCGGCAATAACCGATGCTATGTATGTCACTGTCCAAAAAGAGGTCGCAGACCGAATGAAGGCTGAGCCTAGCAGCGGCGACTACGGTATATTAAGCATATTACTTAGTGCAACCGGTGACATTAAAACCATCAGGGTTCTAAAGCCGACAGCCTTTTGGCCTTCCCCGCAGGTTGCCTCAGCGATGGTTGGCTTTGTCCGCCAAAAAGAAAAGGTAGATAAAATTAAGGATATGTCGCTGTTCAGTGAAACTGTAAAACTCTTTATGGGTCATCGCCGCAAAATGCTCAAGTCCTGCATAAAATCCGCCGGTGGCAGACTTGCAGAGATAAATTGGGTCGAAGTTTTTAAGAAGTGTTCCATCGACTCAACACATCGTCCCGATCAGCTCGCACCGCAGGATTATATTGCTATAACAAACCAATGCTGCTATAACGTTTTATAGAATTCTACACAGGAGAAATGGCAATGATCAAAAAATATGTGCAACGACGGCTGTGCAGATTTTTCCTATTCTGCTTTGCCTTGATGTGTTTTCTCACACATACAAGGTCTTTAACTGCAGCCGAGCAGGTGATTCTCAAAGGCGGCTTTCACTCCTTCCAAACGCCGTTGCCGCGGTCAACACAGCAATGGGATAGTCAAAAAGCTGAATTGCGTAAGAAATTATGGCGGCTGCTTGGAGATATGCCGCCTTTATTTACGCCGAAACCCAAAATCGACAAGAGCGAATCGCGCGATGGATATACGCTGGAGCACTTTACATTCGACAATGGTGTTGGTGACACAGTTTATGGATATATCCTGATACCCGCAGGCCGTACAGAACCCGGCCCTGCGATTCTCTACAACCACTACCATGGAGGTCAGTATCAGCAGGGCAAAGAAGAATTTATCACCAAAGCCTTCAATACGCTTGATTTTGCAACGGGAGAGGCATTGGCCAAAGAGGGCTACGTTGTTCTGAGCATAGACGCTTATGCCTTTGGCGAGCGACGATTTCAGGGACCTGCGGGCGAGAGGGAAGAAGGACGGAAAACAGAATGGGCTTTATTTAAAACTTTCCTCCTGGAAGGCAGGACTCTATGGGGAATGATAGTCAGGGATGATTTGCTCGCTTTGAATTATCTTGTGTCACGGCCCGAGGTTGACCCCAATAGAATTGGGACGATGGGTATGAGCATGGGCTCAAATCGAAGCTGGTGGGCCGCGGCGATGGATGAGCGAATAAAAGTCACCGTGAGCGTTGTGTGTCTGAGCCGCTATCAAAATCTGATTGCTCATGGCTCCCTGGGTTCTCACAGTTTCTATTTTTATGTGCCGAACATGCTCGCGGAAAAAATCGACATCGAGAGCGTTGTGGGACTGATTGCACCTCGGCCTTTCCTGGCAATGACAGGCGAGATGGATCGCCTATCGCCGGTTGATGGTGTACAGATTATCTACAATTTTCAGGAGCATCTTTACAAGCTATACGAAAGAAAAGAGAATTTCCGCGGGCTGTTATATCCCGGCGTTGGTCATGAGTACACGCCGGAAATGTGGAAGGAAACAATCGCATGGCTCAAAAGACACCTTTGATTTTTTCCCGAAAAGTATTTATGCCATCTTCGGATTAATAATTATTTCATAATGTACTTTGCATAAATAAAAATAGGTGTGTCCTTTTCAGTTATGTCA
>CAZVUF010000306.1:0-2837 GCA_964629355.1 uncultured Pirellulales bacterium
CAGCCCTCATACTGCGGTATCTTGGGTACTATGTCAGCCATGAACTTCTCAAAGCTCTTAAAAATTCTTTCCAAAATCTAATCCCAGGAATACCATAATCCCAATCTTTTCCCATAAAATTAAGACCATACGGAGGGTCAGTAATCATGGTGTCAAAAAAATTAGAGGAAGAATCTTTCAACACTTCAAGACAATCTCCTTCGTATAATTTCATCATAACTTTCTCTCAACAGTAACTACAGTATCATTATGGTCTCCATTGTGGCAGACTAGACATATTGCTACTTTCTCAAACCCCAACGTTTTGGACATTCCTTGTGAATTATACCCGAAAGAAATAACGGTAGCATGACAATTTAACACTCTAGATAATGCCCTCCTAATTCTAGTCCAGTTAGAACCAATATAATGTCCCTGATACTTTTCGTATGACTTACGTAGTGAATACGGAGGATCAAGAATTGCTGTATCAAACTTCAAATCTGTCTCATTCAAAAAATCTAGGGCATCTCCATACCAATCGGCATCCATATCTCTATTAGAATCTACCCTATACTCATCTACATTAAGTCTTGTTTTTCCTGCGAATAAATTAAGAACTTTACCCTTGCAGTTGGACTCTACCCATTTTCTCAATTTTGGCTGTTCAAATGTAAATCTTTTTGGGGGTTGAACTAAATAAGTCATTTCCATATATCACCTCACAATATTTGGCCTTCTTCTTTCTATACGTCTGGTTCTTGGATTTATAATCCTACTATGTGCCTTTTGTGATAGCACATTCAACATTTCATCTGATAATTGTTCAGAAGGAACACCTGACAATAGAGGCATCCCCTTAACCTCCGGCTGATTTCTAATAATTCTTTCCAACAAACTGGGTTTTCCTCTTTCCCTCTCACGCTGATTTCCCCTTGTCTTCACCACATACTTACTTTCAGCCAAAGTGTCAATAGCGTCATCGTGTTGCAGTAGTGCCAAATCCATTGTAAAATCTGCGGTCTGGGCATATAGCTCATTATATGGCCAAGTATTTGCCAAATGAGCCGGATACTTTATCCTACCAGAAGTAAACCTCCATTCCAAAGCGGACGATATTCTCTGTGCCTTGGACTCACGTGCGGGATATGTAATAGGAAAAACCCTACCTCTCCACTGTGGCCCCACATGAGCTTCTTGTTCTGCCACATAATCCCTCAAAGCCTCCGCAAATGCCTTCTGTATACTCACCGCTTCAATCCCTATTACCCTTGGCTGCCAAGCCAAACCCGTTTCCCATATCATCCGCATCAAAGTAGCATCTTTTGCCCGCCCAAGCCACATATTTAGAATCCACATTGTCATCAACGTATCAAATCCAACAACTGCGATACAGGAATAATCATTATATGAGGTCAGTCCAGAAGCGTAGTCAAACAGTATTGCACGGAACATAGGCTTAACCAACTCACAATAAGGCTTTTCTTCTTCAACATAAACTCTTCCTGCGGGGGTATCTTTTCTCTCAAACCACTTTATCTTGCCAGTATGATTGAGAGGATTTCTCATATCCATCTCGCCTTCTACAATATATTCATTCTTCTTTGGGTCAACCTGTAGAATCCTATCCTGTGGACTTATTGGTTCGTTAAGATATTCTGAATGGAATGCACTCGGTCCAATTTCCTCAAGACGGGCATCCAATACTTCTTTGGGCCACTTCTCCGGCCACAGCAAATAAACTTTTTTAGGGTCATCCTCATCTGTAGCTATAGCCTTCAGAACTTTCCTATTCCATACATTGAAACGAGGGTCATCATCACTCATCGTAGCCCGATACAGAAATGCCTTTCTATCTATCAACGTACCTATCCAGAAGATACACGAACCAGCCTCCAACATAGGTATAATCTGTCGGAACAAAATCATCTCAAACTTCTCAAGCAGTGCCATACGAGAAGTTTCTGAATCAGAGTCGGGGTCATTCTCTGGGTCGTCCAGTATAAATAGTTTGGGACGTCCTCCCCTTTTCTTTCCCATAACAGATAATCCACGAATCTTAGAACCGATATTAAGACTCAAATGACTGTGATTCCAAAGAGCCTGTCCCCGTTTAGGCTGTAGTATACCAAAGTCATTTATGATAAGTTCGTTCTCTTGGAACTGATTCATTATGGTGTCGAACCTATCCGTCATCTGCCTATCGGTAGAAAGAGCAATAGTAATATCAAAAAACGGACGAGTCAGTGACAATAACATCGACATCTCTTCCGTGATAACAGAACTCTTGGCAAATCCGCGGGGGGCGGCATAGGCATTACGACCGAACTGTCCTAAATCTCTTATCATACTATAATGAAAATCTGGACTTTCGGAGAAACCCTTCTTGTAAAATGGGGCTTGTTTAGAATTACATAAATATATTCTTCTAAAGGTATTCCACGCTATAACCAGTTTGATTGGTGTGGACTGGTCACACAATACAGACAATCTTGCCTGTCTTTGACCATCAATAGTCAAATCCCCATAATCTCTTGGAAGAGGCCAGAACGGATTACTCTTATCCCTTATTCCATTTTTATCGAACCAGTCCAACTATTTCTCCTCAAATAATCCTATCAAATCCCCCATACTTTCCACGACTGGTAAAAATCTGATTGCATCATTCAACGCCGCCGATACAGCCACGGATGCAGTCCAGAAGGCATTACCAATATTAGTTCCCATCACCATCTTCAAACATGGCCACAGAGCATCTACATATCCATTCGTAGTGACGATAGTATACACATAGAGAGGAATATCACAGCCTTTTGGAACGACCCATGTATGGACATAAGGTAATCCTCTCGGCTGAG
>CAZVUF010000307.1:0-2822 GCA_964629355.1 uncultured Pirellulales bacterium
GCCACTTATCGCTTTAAGATATTCCTTAATAACTTTCTTATTCTGTTCACAATCATGAACATTTTGGGCTTTTAATCCTGAACCTGCAAAAATTAATAATAATGCCTGAAACATTATTATTAACAGTCTTGTTTTACAGATTTTTGCTTTCATTTTAGTAAGTTTTAATTAATAATCATTTAAGAATCTAATCATAAATTTTATGTGACAATTAATAAATGAATGTAAGTTAGACTAAGAAGAAAGGAAAGTCAATAAAAGTGTTGAAAAAAATCATTTATATGAACAAACATCATGATCTGCATGTAAACAAACCTGTTGCAGGTTTCTTTTATAAATGATATCACGTCGAGGAATGCTTAAATATCTAAAAATCTTGCAAAGCATGTCTGTGTAATCTATTATAGTCAAATAATAATAGAAGCTATTAAAATATTTTACTCTAAATAAGCACCTTTTATCCTGTTGAATATATTAATGTAGTATGTTCAATTTGCCACATCACCCCGTATTGCGTATGACCGCGTGTTATGCACTGGCGGATTTGTTGTCTGTGTCTTAACTTTTGGAGCATCGAAAATCCGGTATGCGAGCAGTTTCAGACGGTCATTCAAAAGGAACCACAGCAGTGCATAACCCCAGACAAAGAGTGCCCAACCCCAGCCGAGAGGTGTCATAAACAAGCCATAAACGGCTATTAACGTTGCCACAATCTGTGTGCCAACAACGGCCATCCACAATATACGTGCGGGACGTATGGACCAGAAAGGGCCTCGAGTACGGGTCAGAAAAATTGTAAGATGTCCAGCTACTGATAGTTTCAGATACATTAGCGTCTGAATATGCGCACGGTCAAGATGAAAGACGCGCTCACTCAAGTAAAATAAACCGAATGCCGAGATAACCCCGATCACACCCAGTACTGTTGAAATACCCAGCACCATGCGCATATTCCATGCCTCAGGCTGATCTTTATATTTAACCTTATCATACGCAATGGACAGGATAGCTCCATCGTTGAGTAAAGCAAGCATCACGATCATAACTGCGGTTACCGGGTAAAAGTTAAAAACCAGTATCGACAACGTCATAAACAACAATACGCGTAAAGTCTCCGTAATGCGGTAGATCGCGTAACTGTTCATACGCTGGAAAATTTTACGACTCTCCTTGATCGCATCAATAATTACCGACAGGCCTGGTGTCATCAACACAATAGACGCTGCTGCACGTGCCGCGTCCGTTGCATCAGAAACAGCTATGCCACAATCGGCTTTTTTCAGCGCTGGGGCGTCATTCACTCCATCTCCTGTCATCCCGACTATATGGCCGCGTTTTTGAAGAACATCTACAATATGAAACTTATGTTCGGGGAACACCTGCGCAAAACCATCAGCCTTCTCAATGGACTCAGCTGTTTCCTTGTTCTCTTGATGTTTCGAATCGCCCAGGCCGCTGGCGTCGAGGATATTTGTGCCCATATCTAGCTTTTTTGCGGTTTCCCTGGCAATGGCCAGTGCATCACCTGTAACCATCTTTACCTTCACCCCCATTTGGCTGGCAGTCTCTATCGTTGCCCTTGCATCTACCCGCGGTGGATCGAACAGGGGCAATACTCCAATAAATTTCCATTGGCCTTCTCCATCTGCCTGTGCTATGCCCAACGAACGAAAACCACGTTCCGCAAATTCAATAACAGCCTTTTCAACAGCCGTTTTCACCTGTCCGGCATTGGCTGACAATTTCAAAATAACCTGCGGCGCACCCTTTGTCACTCTGAACATCTTACCGTCAGCAGAATTGATGGTGGCCTCGGTTCGCTTATGCACCGGGTCGAAAGGTTGGAAGTGGATCACCTCATAACCCTTTAACGAATCTTTGTCTTTCAGTCCACCCAGAACGGCCAGATCGATGGTATCGTTATTTTCAGCCCGCGATGCCAATGCACCATAAAGGATTACTTGTTCAGCTGGGATATTATTCACACTGAAAGGATCGCCAAGAGTAAGTTTATTCTGTGTCAGTGTACCTGTCTTATCAGCACATAGCATGTCCACTCCAGCTAATTCTTCAATAGCAACTAACTTACTTACAATAGCATTTTTCCTGGCAAGAAGTTGTGCACCAACCGCCATCGTTACTGACAATACCGTTGGCATAGCAACGGGAATCGCTGCTACGGTCAGCACCAGGGCAAACTGCAAAGTGGTTAGGATTGGATCACCGCGGATGATCGCAACAGCAATAATCACTGCTACCAAAGAAATTGCGAGGATAATTAAGTAATTGCCAATCTTTAGTACTGCCTTTTGAAAATGGCTTACGGTATGCGCTTCCTGCACTAATTGAGCTGTCTTGCCGAAATATGTGTTCGCACCTGTGGCATACACCAATGCACCAATTTCTCCTTGGCGAATGATTGAACCAGAAAATACTGCCTCACCCGATTTGCGTGTGGCAGGTAATGACTCTCCCGTTAGGGCAGACTGATCCACTTCTATTGTATCACCCTCCAGCAAACGTGCGTCTGCTGGCACAATATCGCCCAAGCGCAAGCGGATAATATCGCCCGGCACCAACTCGCGGGCAGCCGGGTTGACCCACTTCCCATCACGTTTCACGCGTGCTTTGACAGCAAGCTTGGCCTTTAATGCATCGATGGCGTTACCCGCTTCGTGTTCTTCCCAGAATCCAACCACTGCGTTAGCAACTAGCAAAATGAGTATGATGAAAAAATCTGGCCAATGCCTGGCTATTGCTGAAAGGATCACAGCTGCTTCAATCATCCAGGGTATGGGTCCCCAAAAATAGGTAAGGAATTT
>CAZVUF010000308.1:0-2815 GCA_964629355.1 uncultured Pirellulales bacterium
GGTCAAATCCGGCGAGAATTGCTCCATACGGCAGAAGTGAATGCATGGTAGCCCGCGAGCCTTACAGCAGGGGGTTCGAGATAAAAAGCATCGACGCCAAACACAGCGTCAAGAATATAACTATTGATGAAGTTTATCAAAAAGCATGTCAGCAGATAAGAGCACAAGAGCATAATGGCACAGGAGCGTAAGACTTATGCATTTATGCCTTATGCACTTTTAACTACCTGAATGCACCGCTTGCACAGGTCAGGATACTCACTGTCGGTCCCGACACTGGGACGATAATTCCAGCACCGCTGGCATTTCGCATGTGAACATTTATTCGCGGTAATATTTAGTGTATTACCTTTACTGATTATAGCTTCGCTGACAATGCAAAGGGCGGCGAAAGTATCCGGACCGCCGAAACCTCTGACGACTGTGAGAAATTCATCATCAGGTGTCTCAATTATAACCGACGCTTCCTGACTACTGCCAATGATTTGCTGCTTTCGTAAATCTTCCAGTTTTCCAAGTACTAAAACTCGATAATTCATCAGCTTGTCCCACGCGGTTTCATTGGAAAAAGCACGTGCTTTTTCTTCGTCATTCTGTTTAGGCATCATGGCAAGGTGAACGCTATCAACGTCCTGTGATTTGTGCTTCATGGCGGCCCAGGCTTCTTCGGCGGTGTGTGCCAGTATGGGCGCGAGCATCCGTACTAAAGCATCTAAAATCTTATACATCGCTGTCTGCCCGCTCCTGCGCAAAGGCATGTCTTTACCTTCGCAATACATGCGGTCTTTTAACACATCCATATAGATACTGCTCATCTCGACCGTACAGAAGTTATAAATTAATTTGAAAACGCGATGAAATTCAAAATTTCTGTATGCTTGATCCACATCGTGAATTAATAGTATCAACTTGTCCATAGCCCATTGGTCAATAGACAGCATATCCTTATAATCAACTGACATCCCCGTCGGTTCAAAATCGCTGATGTTCCCCAGCAGATACCGTAGCGTATTTCTTATCTTCCTGTAGGCGTCCTGGGTTCGCCCAATCAATTCATCATTGCAGCGAATATCTTCCTGATAATTGACGCTTGCCACCCACAGCCGGAGAATATCGGCGCCGTATTTTGCCACCTCATCCTGGGCATTGACGTAATTGCCCAAGGATTTGGACTGTTTCATTCCCTTCTCATCAACAGCAAAACCATGTGTCAAAACGTTCTTAAACGGCGCTTTAGCTATCGCTCCCAGAGCCGGCAGAAGCGACAGTTGAAACCATCCGCGGTGCTGGTCTGAACCTTCCAGATACAGATCTACCGGAATTGGCCAGCCGTCTTTTGCAGCGGCGCTGTGCCAGCTACAGCCCGATTCAAACCACACATCGAAAATGTTCTCTTCTTTCTCGAGATCATTGAAATCGAATCCATCCGGCAATTTAAAGTCCTCTCCCAGAATTTGACGCGGTGAATCCGTAAACCAGCTATCCGAGCCTTTCTCCGCGATGTACCTAGCTACCGCTAATACAGATTCTTTGGTCATCAAAGTTTTCCCCGCCGAGTTTATAAAAGCAGGTATAGGAAGTCCCCAGCTCCTCTGTCTGCTGATACACCAGTCGGGACGAGATTCCAGCATTCCTGCAATGCGCTTTTGACCCCACATAGGGATCCATTTTATGTTATTGATACTTTCCAGCGCCATGTCGCGAAGACTCTTTCCAATACCCAGTAATTCTCTATCCACACTGATAAACCATTGTTCGGTAGCCCTGAATATAACCTGGCCTTTGCTTCGCCAACAATGAGGATAGCTATGAGTAATTTCACTTTTAGCAAAAAGAAAACCATTGTCGTCCAGATATTTGTTTACGACTTTATCTACCTCAAGGACATTCCTACCCCGCAGCCAATCCGGCACTGTATCATCATACCGTCCGTCAGCCATTACCGGTGAATAAGTTTCTAAATTATATGTTTGGCCGGATACATAATCCTCAACACCGTGCCCCGGCGCGGTATGGACAAGACCCGTGCCGTCTTCTGTCGTGACATACTCGGCAAGTATAATCATATAAGCATCCTTACTTGTGGGGTTGTTCTGCACAAAAGGATGCACATATCGAAGCCCTTCCAGCTCACTTCCCCTGACTGTTTTATCACCAACGCTATATTGTCCTTCTTTTAGACCGCCTGCCGCAAGTACCGCCTCAAGCCGGTCGGTTACTAATACTGAGACGAACTTCTGTCCATTTTTTTCATAGCTTATCGTCGTATAATCCAGGTAGGGGTGCACAGCTATAGCCAGATTAGCAGCCAAAGTCCAGGGCGTGGTGGTCCATATCATAAAACAAACTTTTGCGTTTTCAGCCTCACTTTCTTTTACCAACCCAAGCTCAATGAGCTTTGGAATGCTCTCTTTGGCTACAGGAAAATTCACAAAAATGCTCGGCGACGAAACATCTTTATATTCAAGCTCCGCCTCTGCAAGAGCGGTTTCGCATCCAATCGACCAATGGATGGGTTTTAACTGCTTATAAACCAATCCCTTGCCTACTAACTCGGCAAATACTTCCAGGATTCCAGCTTCGTACCTCGGCTTAAATGTCAGATATGGATTCTCAAAATCGCCGAATATACCCAGCTCTTGAAACTGCTTGCTTTGCACCTTGACGTATTTGCTGGCATATTTCATGCAGTCTTTGCGGATATCGGGCCTGCTCATCTGGCGAATCTTTTCGCCGAGCTGTTCTGTGACCTTCGACTCGATGGGAAGGCCGTGACAGTCCCAGCCGGGTATATAAGGGGCGTCAAAGCCGGTCA
>CAZVUF010000309.1:0-2813 GCA_964629355.1 uncultured Pirellulales bacterium
TTCAAAAAAAGTGAACATAACTATTAATATTTTTGGCCACACACCAAAAAACCTTCAGTTCTGCTTAACAACCAATGGAAAGCTGATTAATCTATAGGATCTTTTATTTATTAAGCAGCATATTTTGTGATCTGATTCTACCTCCTTCCTTCATGGCTAAGTATTAACAGTTATATGAGAGTTGGAAATGTCGATTTTATAGCAAAACGGGTCTACTTGAAAAGATGAAATTCCAACCTCGTAAAGCTAACACTCAAAGATTTTCCATATATATTTGTACCAAATTGACTACCCCAATTTCAAGATAAATTTTACGTTTTTCTGAGGTATCTAATGAGTATCCCAAAAATTTATTAAATTGAACTTTACTTAACTATTTTGCAGAAGTATAGTGTCTGCGTCGATATGTAATTACAAGGAGAATTACGAAATGACTGAGCAGAATAAACAAAGGAATCCATTGGTGGCTGTGCTGATTTCTGCGATTATAGTTGCTATTATAGTCGTCTGGGCGATGGTAAAACCGAAATCTACCGAGCCCATAAATCAAGGGCTTCTTAGCCGGCAGGACTATAACCAGCCTGTTGGCGAGCCTGCCTCGACTACACCGCTCACAGAAGGTATTGATACATCTTTAAGGGCGGATTCTGGACTCAGACCAGGCCTAAGAGGGATTATCGATACGGCAAAGACCTGGGGCCCCTCTTTTGAATTGTGGTTTGGCAGACCAGCACCGGACTTTGCCTTGACAGACCTTACCGGCAAACAGCACAAACTAAGCGATTATCGCGGTAAAAATGTGATAGTTATCTTTTGGGCAAGCTGGTGTGGACCTTGTCGAATGGAGATACCACACTTGATCGAATTACGAAACACCATTGGCGAAGATAAATTAGCAATGCTGGCTATATCGAATGAGGACCCGGCTTTACTGGAAAAATTTATCGCCCAGCAAAAAATCAATTATACAGTGTTTTCGAATAAGGAAACTTTGCCAACGCCTTTCAATCTGGTGAATTCTATTCCTTGCAGTTTCTTTATTGACCCACAAGGCCGAATAAAGCTTGCTACGATTGGTATGCTATCACTGAACGAAATCAAAGCTATCATACAAGCATGACAAGTGTGAAAGCACCCTGTAAAAAACCGAGAATTCTTCTGGACAATATTTGAATGATCGGTTAAAATTTTTTTTAATTGATTTTGATGAAAAATTTACACAAAACAAAGGTGATAAAATATGGCGCATAAAAAGGGGCAAGGTTCTACCAGAAACGGCAGAGACAGCAATGCCCAATATAGAGGTGTAAAGCTGTTTGGCGGCCAGGCGGTAAAAGCCGGCTCAATTATTGTTCGGCAATGCGGGACAAAATTCTTTCCAGGCTCTAACGTCGGCATGGGCAAGGACTATACATTGTTCGCCACTGCAGATGGCATAATCAATTTCCGGGGCAGAAAAGTTCATGTAGTCTGAAAAGATTTGAAGAACTTAGCAAAATAAGGATGGTTTTACACCATCCTTTTTTTATATTCAAGGTACAATATACGAGCGACGAGATATGTTTATTGACGAAGCACAAATCTGGATTAAGGCGGGAGACGGCGGTAACGGCTGTGTGGGCTTTCGGCGCGAAAAGTTCATCCCAAAAGGCGGGCCCGATGGCGGCGACGGTGGAAAAGGCGGTAGTGTTTATTTCCATGCTGTCGAAAACCTCGATACCTTGCTGGATTTTGCAGGTAAACACCATTGGCAGGCGGAGAACGGCCGCCCCGGCTCGGGAAATAACAAACACGGCGCTGATGGCCAAGACCTCATAATTCCCGTTCCACCAGGCACGCTTATCTTTGATACCGACCTGAATCTGCTTCTGAAGGACCTCAATGAGATCGGCCTAAAGGTCTGTGTCTGCCGAGGTGGAAAAGGCGGAAAAGGTAATAAGGCCTTTGCCACCCCAGTAAACCAGGCTCCCCGATATGCCGAGCAGGGCCAAAAAGGCCAGGAGAGAAATATTCGGCTGGAATTAAAGCTCATAGCCGACATCGGCCTCGTCGGCATGCCTAACGCCGGTAAAAGCACGCTCATCTCCCGCTGCTCAGCCGCAAGGCCCAAAATTGCTGCGTATCCCTTCACTACAGTCGAGCCGGTGCTGGGTATTGTTGAACTAAGCAACTTCCGTAGATTTGTTATGGCTGACATCCCCGGCCTAATCGAAGGTGCCCATCGCGGAGCTGGGCTCGGCCATGAATTTTTAAGACACATCGAAAGAACTAAAATTTTGGTGCATATCCTTGACATAATGCCGATGGACGGCTCTGACCCAGCCGAAAATTACTCCCGGATACGCCGGGAGCTGGAGTTATATAGCAAGGCTTTGTCTGAGAAACAAGAAATCATCGTCGCCAACAAAATCGACCTCGATCCCGATGGAAAAGCAGTTAAATCTCTGCGGGAAAAATTGAATAAACCGGTTCTGCCAATCTCCGCTGCTACCGGCTCCGGCATCAAGCAACTAATAGAGCTTCTCTGGCAGAAAATTAAGGAACTCAAGGGATAATTCTCCATTTTTTTACCGTCTTCCGTCCTCTGTCATCCATCATCCTTTCGTCATGTTTAGGATTTAGTATTTCGTGCTTAGGATTTCCGGCCAAAGGCCGGTGTTTTGGCTTTGTTTGGCTTTGTTTTTCCAAATCTACAAAATTGTAGAATTGCCATATATACTTTTCACAAAAGAGCTTACGTTAATTTTAGTATTACATAAATTGGCTTTGTTTTGCAAAAAAAGGTTAATTTGTCGAATACTTTCGACAATTGT
>CAZVUF010000310.1:0-2793 GCA_964629355.1 uncultured Pirellulales bacterium
TGGTTCCATTTTGGTAATACCGACAGCAGAGTTTTTCGCAGTTGCGCCGAGCTGATTGAAGCCGGTGCGAATCCGACCGAAATCCATCGCAATCTGTATCAGAATTTCTCGCCGAAGCGTTTCGAGCTTTTAGCTGCCATGCTTAGCACATTGGAATTGCATTTTAACGGGCGATATGCAGCGCAGTATCTGCGACAGCAGGATTTTCAGCGAACCGGTGCTTCGTATGAAGATACGGAGGATTTAATAAACGAGTGTCAACGAATAGGCTCGGTGGAAGTTGCAGCTTTATTTGTGGAACTCAAAGATGGGCGAATCAGGTGTTCATTGCGGAGTAAAGGTGCTGTTGATGTAAGTAAAATCGCTACCAAGTTTGGCGGCGGCGGCCACAAAATGGCCGCCGGCACGTACCTACCCAGCCCTTTAGAAAATGCGATGCAACTTATTATGGCAGAAATGGAAAAACAGCTTTAGAACGTATTGCATCACTAAAGCAGTAGTAGAGTGGAGGAGGACTGATCATATTTAAAAAAGCGGAGGATTTGTTTTGTCTGATTTAGATGAAAACATAGAGGGTAGAGAAACCAAGCAATCCAGCAAGCTGCTTATGCTGGCAATCCTTGCAGGAATTATTCTTCTTGCTCACTTACCTCTGTTTGTGATGCGTGCTTTCTATATCGAGAATTACCGCAGTACAAACGATTCCATGGTTTTTGTCATATTGCCCATACTTATTCTGACTCTTTTTGTGATACTACCAATTTTAGCCAATAGAAAAATGCCAAGACCGTCAATATCCAATTGTACATGGTTCCGCTGGACACGTCAGGAGATTATCAGGTTCTGGTTGCTGCCGTTAGTAATTATTGCATCCATCATTATTATACGCTTCTTGGCTTATCAACTCAGATTACCAACCGTACGGTTTATTCGCTTAGAGAATGGATCTTATTTGCCACCTAATGTATTTTTACTTGTGTGGCTAATGATATTTGGCAGTGTACTAAGTCCTTTCGCACAGGAGTTCTTTTGGCGGTGGTATGTACAAGGTGCCCTTCTAAAAATATGTCGCCCAACAGTTGCGGTCTTGGGTCAGGCAATTTTGTTTGGATTGTTGCACTTTAGACCTGTACTTGGTTTTGTGCAGGTATCTTTATTTGGTCTTTTTTGTGGTATCTGGTGTTATCGCCGCAAAACATTGTTACCCGTTGTTATCGTACATATTGCGCTCAATTCTTTCATGTTTACCTGTGAATGGCGTGATTGGATTGAAGTACGTAAGATCAAGTCGACACATAACTATGTAGCTGATTTTATTGAGCTGTCGAAACCCCCATCTTATGATCCCAACAATGATGCGCGTGGTGACTATTCTGTGGCAAGCTGGCTGGTCGTAGAATTTCCCAAAGAGCTGGAAAATGTACGTCATCGTTACCCGACGCAGTGGAGCCAAGAGGAGCGTGACCAGGTTGAAGCCTGGGTGGCATCCAACACCAAAGCTTTGGGCTTTGTTGAGAAAGGTACGCAAAAGGACTACTATTGGATTGAGTACGAACATGAAGGTAAACGTATGCCGACGTTACCTAAGAACCTTATTGAAATGAAACATATTATCTTTGCTTTGTGTTTGCGTTCAACGTTGAGAACTGCTCAAGGCGATTACGAATTGGGTTTCAATGATATTGAGACCTGTTGTCAATTGGGAAAACACTTAGAGGCTAATAAGGACCTTTTTTCTCAGCTTGTTGGGGTAGCATCTCGACCTTTAGCTCTTGAAAATGTTCGCATGATAATTGCAAATGAAGACATCAATCCTTTGTTGATGACTCGCTTTCAGAAGCTGTTTGAAAATACCGTTGATTGTAATTATACTAAATTTGATTTCATTAGAGACAAGCTCTGGGTTTTGGATGTAGTCCAACAGATATTTACCGATGATGGGCGTGGTGGTGGCTACATCCCGCGGTACTTTTTTAAGAAAATGTTTTTTCAAGATGGTGAGTTAGATTATGCTCTATCTATTATGCTTGAGGAGAAAGTCGATACCGCCTCATGGAAAAGACTGGAAAGACGAAGTACAACAGAGCAAGTGGAGCAATACTATAATCTTCTTGAAAGAGCCTGTTCTTTGTCTCCATTGCAGTATGAGAGAGATATCGAAGGCATAAAAACAAGTATTGAGCAGATCAAGAAAACAAATCCTCTTATCAGGACATTCTCACCTGCGATTGATAGATTAGTGTATATAGCGGCGAGGGCTCGGGCGGAACTGGACGCGTCGATCGCAATTCTTGGCATACTTCGGTATAAGGCCGATACACAGAAATATCCTGATAGTCTTTCTCAGATTGTTACTGCCGGCTACATTAAAAATATACCGATTGATCCATATAGCGATAAGTCTATCGTATACAAGCAAGTAGGTGACGGTTTCACGTTATATAGCTTTGGTTCGGACTTTGACGACGATGGAGGTACACCGAGCAAATGGGGTGAGGGTGAGAAGGGGGGCGACCAGGTTTTTTGGCCTGTGGAGAAATCTAAAAGTTACTCCAAATCTGCTATATAATCTGTGTATTGTCCTATTTCGCCGAAGATGCCCCAACCTGAGCCGTCCTGGCCATCGCTTTGCCAAATTATAACAAAAGCGCCGTTGTTGCTTAGTGCAACATCCGGATTTTTCTGGTCACCTTCCACGAAAGAATTTAGCTGGAATTCATCCCCGATAGGTTGTCCTAAGTGATCATATCGCTGGCCGAATATATCTCTTTCGGTAGTGTGGGCTTCAATTTC
>CAZVUF010000311.1:0-2793 GCA_964629355.1 uncultured Pirellulales bacterium
CCCGATCTTAAGTTACAGCTTATTAATTATTATTCAAGTATCCGTAACTTTTTAATAGGTGACTTTGTCGACATTGAATAACCTAAACCAGCACAGAAGTAAAAGCTTGCCGAAACTGTTTATTCGCCTTTGCACGAAAGCAGTAAATTACCTCCAGTGCGTGCTCTCGGTACATATTTATTAATTCTTTGGGATCCGCACCTTCTTCATACACAGAGAAATCCGGATTGTAAAGCATAAGCTCGTCTGCAGAAAGAGATTTAACGTTTTGACAAAGTCTTAGTAAGTCAACCAGTGCTAAGAACTTGTTTGGGTTGTATACTTGATTGGGATAATTCTTAAAAATGTCATTTAGATATTTAACGTCGTCTCTCCAAAGACCAGCTCGGTATATAGCGGCACGTCTGATGATACACGGCAAGCAGTCACCATCGTGACTCTCCTGCATCCCCTTGATACCCAGTCTTTTTGCAATTAGTGGGACTCTAGCCCAGTTCCAACAAGAATTTGTTGCCTTGATGAGGGACCTTAATTCGGGTCTTGCCAAAATATTTACGACTTCTCCTTTAGTCATGTAGATGAATGGATTCTTTATATATAACTTAACTCCAAAGACACTTTTGATCATATTCTGGAAATATGCCAGAAAGTGAGGATGTGCAGTGCGGGTGTTAATTCTTGATTCAGAAATCAGAGGATTTAAAGCGATAGGACCGTTTTCAAAAATGTAGACCTTGTTTATTTTCAGCTCTAAGGCAACCGCACTCGCTAAGGATAGGAATAAAAATGACCGTAGATATCTAGCCATAATCGACTGGGGTAGGGTAGAAAGTCTGTATCTTGCCCTACGACTCCTTGATTTAGCTACATAGAAAGAAAGATGTTTAAGTTTCTTATCGTATTTTTTCTCCAATTCATTCAAGAGTGAATTTTGAATTTTGGCTAGTTTGGGGGTAGAGTAATGGCTAATAAGAGTAGGAGTTAAGCCGTTGTCAAGCGCCCATACGACTCCGGCCAAACTATCCAAGCCGCCGGAGAAAAGACACACGCATTGCTTATCAGCGTTGAGGGAAAAATCAGTGGGTTCTGCACGTTTCTTGCGCTTTACGAAGTTAATATGGGCATCATCTCTTCCAAGAATGCCAATGGCGCGCTCTATTTTCCTTTTCTCAATAGACCAGAGGTCAGGATGGCGGACTGGCATTAATATACCAATACGCCTGGAATGATCAGGGTTGCGTTTAGTGTAGAGGTCAGACATATATACTGCTACAGCTATGTCTAATAAATCTTGAACGAGCGAGTGGGGAGGATGCTTCAACAAATCCTTCAGTGCACCAAAAGAAACCGTTACATTTGGGCGTTTGGTATAAAGCAAAAACCGTCTTGCCTTTTTATCCAAGGTGAAGTGTTTACTGATAGTAGCCGCAGATCTGGTCCCGATAATTACATTGACATGGTTTTTCTTCAGGTTTTCCTCGTTTCGCTTCTTTGGCAGTGCTATACCAAAGACTTCCTCAAAACCTTTCCTGATTCGTTTAATTGCTTCAGCAGGTTCCTTTTTATTGTATGCTTCAAGTAGATAAGGCAGAAAGTTTACAGCCGCCATTTCACACTGTTTGGCTAAGGTTTGTCTTAGTTGTCGTTCAGCATCCAATGAGACCATTCGCCCCTTTTTCGATAAATTGTATTTGTTGCACAGAACATCCGGTCTACGCATATAATCGATACAGATTTCGAAGAAGTAGTGCTTAAGGAAATGTTGTGAGAGCTCTTTTCGGTTAGTATCGGCAAATTCATGCAGGAAATCGCGATCAACCTGGCTCAGGTGTTCTACAGCTGATCCGGAAGCAACAGACTTTAAGATAAGCGAGATAAGCGTTTTCTTGACAGCTCTCTCGGCAATCTCGCCCAAAGGGTAGCAATTAAGGCGTGGGTTCTGGTGACAGATAGTTGCCCAAACAGCATCAGGTATGGACCATCCGTCGAGTATGGCTGAACAAACGATCTTCGCCTTTTTTAATATATCGCGTAGGGGCTGCTTCTTCAGCTGGTTACGAACCTTTACCAACTCGTAACTCGTTCCACAAATCGACTCTACAAAAGCTTGGTCGTTAAAGCAACACATTGCACTGCGCATGAGTGCCGTAGCCATGTTAAGCTTCATAAATAATCCTCACCAGTATAGTTAAATTTGTCGAGCCCCAACATTATCCACCTGGGCCACCGCCCTTGTCACAACCGCGTCTCTTTTTTCTTTTCTTTCCATCCTCCCAGATATCGTCCCAATCATCCGGCAAGTTTGGCTTGTCTTTAGGAACCTCTTGAGAGGGTGGCTGAGGTGGTTCTGGCACATTGGGTTTCGAAGTCGGTGGTTTGGGCGGGGGTTTTATATCAGGCTCTGGTCCAACGATTGTATCGGTATCCACAGGTTTCGTTTCCGATACCTCTATTATTATAACGAACACTTTATCGTCCTTGTTTACGCGCTTTTTAACCCCAAGCCAGATGTCCTTCTGGCCTGCTTTAGCCTCTTTAATGGGTTCTTGGTTTCTATATAGGTGACTAACCCGCTGATTGAAGTCCGTAGTGGAACCCTTGATATGAATATAATCGCCCACGCGCAAGGTGCGTGTGAGTTTCACCTTAGCCACGCGGCCAGCAGCGTAGTATAGGATGATTTTGCCTACTAATTTTTCTTCCATTTCTACTCCTTATATTTCATAACTAGCGGATATCTTTTAAGTATTTAGATATTTGTTCCATGTTCTTGCTTGGTCGGCACTTACGTCG
>CAZVUF010000312.1:0-2780 GCA_964629355.1 uncultured Pirellulales bacterium
AACGGCTTAATTTTCAAGTGAAATCTTTTCTCGCCTGCCCTGAGCGCCAGTCGACTGGATACTTGATGCTCGATACTCAATACTCGATTCTCAAGATATTAACCCGCCGGATGAACCGGCGGGCTTCTCGTCACGGCGAAGCGCCGAAACGCAGTCGGATAGGATTCAATCTCCGAAAGTAAAGCGCGTACGCGCTTTACGTATTGGTTGTTTCTTTCTGTTTAATATTAAGATGAAGCAAAAGGGTGAAAAAGGATGAGTTGGTGCGATTGTACTCCAAATCTTATTTATGGATAATATTCCTATTGAAAATAAAGAATTTTCCTATTAGCCTAAGATGCTCAGGAATTTATTATTGATTGAAAATTTTACGGCGGTGTAGCTTTAACCGAAGGTGACAGAATCTTTCAGAATAATATAAATGAGGCTTCTGGCAGATTATTTCTGCTATCGATGCAATTCATGCAGGACTTATTGCCCGCGCTGCTTTTTCTAAAATGGCCGATATATAATACAATACTGAAAAGCCAATGAGTTGTGAAAGGAGTCCAAATTATGAAAAAGATAGCAACATCCATAACCTTCACCGCGATTGCGTTTTTGTTTTTGCAGAACGTTTACGGCGGCTCGAACAGGCCGTGTCCAAAAGCACATGACAAAGCTCTTGTAATATCTGGTGGGCGACAAAAAATCGATACTCCTGTCAGAATCTTTGACCCTGATAATATCCTTGCATCAAAAAAGCAGCTTCATCTGACCGGAAAACAGATTCGCAAACTTCGGGCAATAAATAAGGCTTCCCGACAGAACGCCAAAGAAGTCCTGACCGATAAGCAGCGGCATATGCTCGTATTGCTCGGAAAGCTGACCTGCTGCTCTGAAACAGTGGACAAGATGTGTCATTGTGTGATGGAGCATTTACAAATTCACGAGTCAAAAACCTGTGATAGTCCTGCTGCAAAGGTAGACCTCAGTGCGCGAAAATGCCCAGGCACGGGCGACGATTTGGGCGGGAAGGCAAGATATAGCGTCGGGGACTGCGATGGTTATGTTCCGAATTATGGTCTTGGTTGTGGAATTTATAACTATTACCCGTATCCCGCCATTCCATATAATGGCAGCTACGGTTATTACGGGCTTCGCGGTTTTTACCCGAACTATGGCACTTATCACTATAGTTTCGGTTTCTTCGGCGGCAACTAAATCAATCCGTATAGGCTATTTATAAATTTGACGGTTCCGTCGTTGAGAAGGATTTCGATTAAGCTCGGGGACAATTCCTGCCTTCGCAGGAAGGACATCACTCGGCGCAGGCGGGGACATCCGCCGTGTAGATCGGTGCGATTTCATCGCACCCTATTGAATAAAAAAAGTACTCACTTGGGGGCAGGCGGACACCTTTAATTTCCACTCCATAGTTTTTTCGATACTCGGTTTGTTTCTACTCATCAGGCTTGATTGTTTTTAGAAATTCTCTGTACCGATGTTCTGTATCTTGAATCAAATCAGTATAGGTCCAAACTTTAAATCTGTTCGACCTGTGCTTTAATCTGCGTTGCAAATCCGCTCCTTTTTTGTTACCTACAAGATATGCTTCGTATGTTTTAAAATCCATGTACTGCTCTGCAATTATCAAATAGGTTTCTAACTGATTCAAATCGTCAATTTTCAACTCATGGGATGGACGTTTTAATTCAACAAGAATGAGTTTTTCTCCTACATTCCCACATGCAAAATCTGGGCGTTTCTTGCCGTACTTCTTTTTGTCCTTTTTTGACATTTCATCGCCTATAAATGTCCTCAAGGTTGAATTTGAC
Source organism: uncultured Pirellulales bacterium (assembly GCA_964629355.1). GTDB lineage: Bacteria > Planctomycetota > Phycisphaerae > Sedimentisphaerales > Anaerobacaceae > CAZVUF01. Next base: position 1,818 of record CAZVUF010000312.1, read on the forward strand.
TGAAGCAACCAATACCGTTCATCAATCAACCACATCGCCCGCTCAAGAATACGATGTATTGATTTGTCACCACGTATCTCATAAGTGCGTTTGTCCTTGATCTGTTTTTTGAACAACTCAATAGTCTCAATACGCGATTGGACTTGCTGGGCAACTGAAGTAATCTGCTGTAAAGACCATCCTTCGAGGAGCAATTCCAAATCTTCCAAGGCCCTCTGTCCTTGTTGTGGCAACTTAGATACTACAGATAAAAATGCTTTCCGAAATCCCGTGTTGGCGTCTGTAACGGCATCAGACAGCTGGCCAAGAACACCTACCAAGCTTTCCATGTCCTGTTTGCCAAGCTTAGCTGAATCAATAGCTGAAACAACTTGTTTAAGAAATTCGGGATAATCTCTAACCAGTTGTTTTACATCCTTGTTTATTGCTTTATCAGTTTTCTTCTTCTCTTTTATATTTGATAGTATTTCCTTTTTTGTTTTCCAACCAATATATGGCCCAAGGTCATTGTTAATGATTGATTCTATCCTTTGCCATTGTGTTGTATTAGGAATGTGAAAAACAGAGTTTCCACCAGGCCACCATTTGCTCAAAGTAATTCGTTTTTCTACGTTACCAAAATCTGGATTCGTTGTTGTAATCTCAACACCGACCTGACGATTGACTTCACGTTTAGCTAAAACCCAATTTGGTGCAAATCGCTTTGAACCGCATCCAATACACTTAGTTGCATTTAGATCATTTTCACTACCACACCGATTGCATATTTTCTTTGTTAATTTTTTTCTTTTTCGGTTTGAGATATTTTTCTTCTTGACCATAATTAACTCTGTTATAAGAATGATTTAAATTAGGACGTTTACCTATTGATATTGCCTTATTCAGTTCTTCTACTTTTTTTTATTTTCAGCTTCGGCCTGCCCGCCGTCGCTTTCGCTAAGGCGGGCCTGCTTTTTCTTCTTC
>CAZVUF010000313.1:0-2716 GCA_964629355.1 uncultured Pirellulales bacterium
TATTTCAGCTATTTTCAGCCGGCAGGACAAAAGGCGTTTTCCAGTTCGAATCTGATGGCATGCAGAGTATGTTAGTGAAAATGAAGCCGGACCGGCTGGAAGACCTTATAGCCGCCAATGCCCTTTATCGACCGGGGCCTATGATACTGATTCCTGACTATATTGACCGTAAACACGGCGCAAAATGGCAGCTACCGCACCCGATTATGTCTGAAATCCTCGATGAAACCCACGGTATCATGGTTTATCAGGAACAGGTAATGCAAATCTGTAATCGGCTCGGCGACATACCACTGCGGGAGGCCTATGGACTGATTAAAGCGATAAGCAAAAAGAAAGCCAAGGTTATCGAGAAGGAAAAGGAAAGATTCATCGCAGGCTGTGTTGATAAGGGCTTAAAAGAGAAACAGGCACAGCAGATATTCGAACTTATCGAACGGTTCGCTGGCTATGGCTTTAATAAAAGTCATTCGACCCGCTATGCTTTTATTGCTTACCAGACCGCCTATATGAAGGCTCATTGGCCGGTCGAATTTATAGCGGCGCTTCTGACATACGAAATGGGCAACACAGATAAGGTCGTGGACTATATCAATGAATGCACTGAAATGGGCATAACTGTTTCTGCGCCGGACATAAATGAAAGCGGTGTAGATTTTACGCCTGTTTATAAAACAGGCGATAAAAAAGGAGTCATACGTTTCGGTTTAGCTGCGGTCAAAGGCGTCGGCGAAAAGGCGGTTGAACAAATAATTACAGCCCGTGAGAAGGTTGGACGGTTTGAGAGCCTTTTCCATTTCTGTGAGAATGTTGATTTGAGAGCAGCCAACAAACAGACTATAGAAGCCCTTATAAAAGCCGGTGCTTTTGACAGGCTCGGCGGCACGCGCCCGCAAATGATGGCCGGCATGGAAAAGGCAATGGAGATCGGTTCGAGTTTGCAGGCGGACAGAAGCACCGGCCAGATGAGTTTCTTTGGTAAGGTTACAAGGGAAACTGACTATTCGCAGGACCATAAACAACTGCCGAACGTTGCACCATGGCCCGAGCAACAAATGCTCGCTTATGAAAAAGAGGTCCTTGGCTTCTATGTCACGAGCAATCCACTCAGTCATCATGCTGAGGTTATCAATCTTTATTCAACGCACAATACCTCACAACTGGTTGAGGCTGATGAAGGCAAGATTGTTATAATCGGCGGGATGATAGCCAAGATACGATACAACATTACAAAGACCGGCAGAAATGCCGGGTCGAAAATGGCGGTCTTTATACTCGAAGACCCGCAGGGACAGGTCGATGTGGTAATGTTTCCCAACACCCTGAATAGATTCGGCAGCGTATTAGTTAAGGACGCTGTTGTTTTTGTAAAGGGTAAGCTCGACTGGCGAAGAGAGAAGGCCAATATTTTGGCTGAGGAGCTGATAGCGCTGGACGACGTGAGAAATAAGTTAGCAGCAACGGTAAGAATTCGGCTGGATGCAACGGATGTCACTGAGGAAAAGGTGATTGCGATACGCAGTATTTGCCAGCATCACAGAGGCAAAAGTCCCATTTATGTTGCGGTAAGAACTGACAAAGGCAGAGTCTATGCAGCAGCAGATAAGGAGCTTTCCGTCAATCCGGACCTGGATTTCTGCCGAAAGATGCGTCAACTCGTCGGCGAAGAAAACTTCCAGCTGACAAGATAAGATGACAAAAATAAAAGAGACATTAGCAATCCTGAAGGCCCGCTGGCCGGAAGTGATCATTATTGTCGGTCTTTCCCTTTTAGCGCGGTTCTTACGTGTTCTACCGATCTATTTGTTTGCAAAACGCTTTTTGACGCTAAAAATGTTCTATTTATTACATGCAATCATTTATATCCTGTTCGCAGTATTTTTAACAACACTTCGTTGTGGTTTCTTGCGAACAGTTTATTTAGAGGGGCAAAAGAGGCACTCGCCCCTGGTCTTGCTGCAAATAGGCATACATTTCTTATGGAGAATGATTGTATTGGGAGTATTGTATAGTTTACCCTTCCTGATATTAATGTTCCTGAACAGGTACGTAATCGTCAAATTAGTGACACCTGCAAGTTTCTTTCAAACGAGCTTCTGGATCGATAGATTAGTCTATATCGTTGTCAATATTGTCTTTGTTAAACTGATATTACTTATACCTGCGCTGGTGATAGTTCTGGATTGTAAAACATTTGAGAGTTTCAAGCTCTTAAAGCTTTACAAGTTGTCAGATGCAAAAAAATTAGTTATTTTGTACTGCGTTATTATTGCTATTGATCTTTTTGCTTCGATTTTGTCACTATATTGTTCGGGCATAAGCAGTGAGAGCACGTATTTTGTTGCAATAGCAATCACACAATATATTCTGAGAATTGTCTATTCCGTGGCAATAAATTTTGTTCACTTAATGATAGCTGTCATGGCTGTAAGATTTGTAGGTTCCCTTGATTTAGTTTATGATAACAGTGCGAAAGATTTAAATTCGGAAGGTTTACTTAAACCTCTAACAGAAGATTAGGTAAAATCAATTTTGAAAAGCAAATTTTCTGGTAAATTCATCGTTCTTGACGGGCCGGACGGCTGTGGAAAGACTACGCAATTGGCTCTACTCGCCCAGTGGCTAAAGAAAAACGGCATCGAGGTAGTAAAGACACATGACCCAGGTGGCACTAAAATTGGTGACCAAATACGCCACCTTCTTAAATATGGCGCCA
>CAZVUF010000314.1:0-2703 GCA_964629355.1 uncultured Pirellulales bacterium
TGCCGGTATTCGAGAAGCTCCGCAGCAGCTCCTGCAGGCACTCGACATCAAAATCGCCGATTTTATCTGTTCGGTATTCTACGTTATACACACAATTAGGTCGCCCGGATAAATCAACCGACACATTTGCCAAAGCATCCTCCATCGGCACGGAGCTATGGCCGTATCGGGCGATTCCCTTTTTATCGCCAAGGGCTTTGGTCAAACATTCACCGAGGCATATCGCGATATCTTCGACCGTATGGTGTGCATCGACCTGCAAATCGCCTTTAGCCTTTATTACCGAATCGATCTTGCCGTGCTTGCTCAAATGGCTGAGCATGTGGTCTAAAAAGCCGATGCCGGTGTCAATTTCATATTTACCGATACCGTCCAGATTAAGCTCGCAGCTAATGTCGGTTTCTTTTGTTTGCCTGTGAATTTCAGCGGTTCTATCTGCCATAAAAATAATCCTTATGTCGTGTCATTGTGAATCCTTCATTTCGCTCAAGGATAAATCCCGCAGAACAATCTCTTCAGACAATATCTCATTCAAAGCGGAAAGCAGCTTTTGGTTTTGCTCTTTTGTCCCAACCGTTATTCTTAATTTATCATCAATTCCAGGCAGGTCAAAGTACCTTACATAAATATTACGCCTCACTAATTTATCATAAATCTCACCTGCCTTGCAGATTTTACTTTTTGCCAATACAAAATTCGCAAAACTATTTGCGATCTCGAAGTTCAGCGTCCGCAGTTGTTCAATCAATTCTTTACGGTCGGCTTTTACTTTTTCGACATTTTCTTTGAAATACTGTTGGTCTTTTATCGCTGCCGTCGCCACAGCTATTGCTACCGCATCAACATTATAAGAATCCTTGACTTTCATCAAACCGGCAATTAACTCCGGCTGGGCGATAGCATAGCCAAACCGTATTCCTGCGAGGCTGTAGCCTTTACTCATCGACCTCAATATAATCACATTATCAAAATCCTTAACCAATGCTGTGCCGTTAGCTTCCGCAAAATCTACGTATGCCTCATCGATCAACAACACCCCCGTTAATTCGTCTGCCAATGATGCCAACTCGCCAACATCTATAAATGTTCCGGTGGGGGCGTTCGGATTGCAAACAATGGTTAAGGCCGCACCGGTTGCAGTCAATTTGGCCGGCAGGTTAAACTCACCGTCGAAAGGAATTTCAATAGCACTGCAATTTTGAAGATTAGCCAAAACCGGATAAAGCGAATAAGTAGGAACAGGATAAGCAACTGGGCGATTCTCATCACAAAATGCCCGGATAGCCATGCTCAACAATTCGTCTCCACCATTGCAGCACATAATATAGTCCGGCTGAACACCATTCAATTCCGCCGCAGCCTGCCGAAATATATTGCCTTGCGGGTCAGGATACCAGCGAAGCTGCTCCGGTGTTATTTCTGCCAGCACTTTCATTACAGTAGGCGAGGGCGGATAAGGATTTTCGTTGGTGTTTAGTTTAATCACCTCATCTACCTGCACCGGCTGAAAGCCTGGCTCATAACCTTTTGCCTTTTCAACATTTTCCCGAAAATAACCCATTATCTCACCGTTCTGCGTATTGCGTACAGTTTATATGTAGCCCCGCAATCCTTCGACCCGGCTCAGGACGGGTTTATCGCGGGGTTTTCGACCGAAGATTATACGAATATTTATCAAGAAGTGAAAGAGAAGATTTTGCAATTATTTGTGGGATGGCAACAAATTCAAATGCTTAATCATAAAAGCCGAAATCGTATGCTGCGTCAAATAGAGCTACGATGTTCTCGGCAGGCACGCCAACTTGGATGTTGTGAACATTGTTGAAAACATAGCCGCCGTCGGGCTTAAATATTTCGATATTCCACCGAATGTGCTCTCGAATCTCTTTCGGTTTTGCAAAGGGAAGAATATGCTGGGCGTCTATGGCACCACCCCAGAAAACCAATTTTTTGCCAAATTTTTCTTTTAGCTTCTTCGGCTCCATGTTTACAAGGCCGATCTGAACAGGATTAAGGATGTCAATACCATTATCAATGAGGTCTGGAATATACTCGAAACATGAGCCGCATGTGTGATACCAGATTTTCGCTTTCGTTAGAGATTTGATATGCTGGACGAGCTTTTTCTGCCGGGGTTTTACTATGTTGCGGTAAAAATCCGGAGAAAACAGAGGGCCATTTTGGCCTGCTAAATCATCACCTATCATCACCACATCAATAATGTCACCCACTTCGGCCATAAAGCCGTTATAATAATCGAGCCAGAATTTTAACATCCGGTCGAGCAGAACTTCACAAAAAGCGGGATTTTCAATCATATCCATATACCAGCGTTCTAAACCTCTCATATACCAGCAAGTTTCATAAACCACGCCGCCGATACCGGTCGAGATAGCATAAGGCGTTTCCTTTCGCATCTGTAAAGCCTGCTCTCTTACGCCTGAAAAACGAGTTGGGTCGCCCCCATTCGGGAATGGAAAATCATCAAGGTCGGAAATTGTAGCGTTTGCGAGGAGATGATGCGAAATATCCATATAAAGCTGCTGCTCGTCAGGCATCGACCAGACGACGCCAAATTCATCTTTAAGGTCGTGCCAGAGCTTACCATCACGGTTGTTTTGTTCAATTCCACCCTTGAAATCATCAGGACCGTGCGCGCATATATAGCGAATATCTACTCTGAAACGCTCCAGAACCTCTTCG
>CAZVUF010000315.1:0-2695 GCA_964629355.1 uncultured Pirellulales bacterium
TAAAATACTTTGCAACATCGACCATGCAGGTACGTTCGTCCATGACGACCATTCCACCGGAGCCGACCATCGAGCCGGCTTCAGCAAGCGTCTCGAAATCGACCGGAAGGTCGAACTTTTCAGCCGGCAGACATCCGCCGGATGGACCGCCGGTTTGAACCGCCTTTATCGCAACACCATCGTTTGGTCCACCGCCTATGTCATAAATAATCGTACGCAGCGGTGTTCCCATAGCTACCTCAACCAGACCGGTATTTTTAATCCGTCCGGTCAACGCAAAAATCTTTGTCCCTTTGCTGCCCTCAGTACCCTTAGAAGCAAACCAGGCGGCACCTTTTTTGATAATCAGCGGCACATTTGCCCATGTCTCGACGTTGTTCAGACACGTCGGTTTGTTCCAGAGACCATCCTGGACTGTATGCACATCCTTGGGCCGAGGCTCTCCAACTTTGCCTTCGAGCGACGCCATCAAAGCTGTGGATTCGCCGCAGACAAAGGCGCCTGCTCCGCGCATGATTTCTACTTCAAAGATGTGATTGCTTCCCAAGATATTCCGGCCCAAAAGTCCCCACTGTCGCGCCTGCTCAATTGCCTTACGTGCATTGCTGACCGCCAGCGGATACTCGTTGCGGACGTAGATGTAGCCCTGATTCGCTCCTACAGCATAACTGCCAATAAGCATACCCTCAAGAATAGCGTGTGGATTACCCTCCAAGACACTGCGGTCCATATATGCACCAGGGTCACCCTCATCGGCATTGCAGATGACGTACTTCTCGTCACCGGCTGCATCTCGGCACTGCTGCCATTTTCGGCCCGTTGGATACCCACCACCCCCACGACCACGCAGACCGGAATTCTTAATTTCCCGGATAACTTGCTCCGCTGTCATTCCGTTGAGCACTTTAGCTAAAGCTGAGTAGCCGCCAACAGCTATATAATCTTCAATACTGCACGGATCTATTTTACGATTCAAGCCCAACAGAACACGGTCCTGGGCGCGATAAAACGGAATATCCGCTTCCTTTGTTATTTTTTCACCTGTGGTGGGGTCGGTATAGAGCAGACGCTCGATAACCTGATTTTTTCGGATTGTCTCGCTGACAATCTCAGGGACATCATCCGGTGAAACCCGGCAGTAAAATATGTTGGCAGGGTCGATAACTATAATCGGTCCCTGCTCACAGAATCCGTGGCAGCCTGTCACTCGAACCTTGACCGTATCGGCAAGACCATTGGCGGCAAGCTCAGCTTTAAGGAACTCGATGACCTTTACGCTTCCAGATGCCTGACAGCCTGTGCCGCCACATACAGTTATCATAGTGGTTAGATTCGCTTCTTTTGCAAGTAGAGATTCTCGCAATTGCCTAATATCTTCCAAGGTTTCCAGTTTAGGCGGCATCCGCGACTACCTCCTTCTCAGCCTCTCGGACCGACTGGATCAGTTTGCGCAGTTTGTTCGGAGTCATGTTTCGGTGGTATTTACCATCCAGCACAACGATAGGACCGAGAGCACATGCGCCGAGACAGTTGACGCGTTCGAGAGTAAACATTTTGTCCGGGGTGGTTTGGCCCGGCTCTATTCCAAGCTGGCCGCGAACTTCATCCAGCATTCGAGGTGCCCCGCGAACATGACAGGCCGTACCCATACAAACCGTGATGACGTGCCGGCCGCGCGGAGCTAAGGTAAAGGCCTTATAGAAACTGGCAACCCGATAGACCTCGATTACAGGAACACCCAGTTCCTTGGAAACAGTGTTCATTGTCTCCTCAGAGATATATCCAAAGGCTTCCTGCACATCCTGAAGCACTTCAATAAGCTGCTGCGGCTGACTTCGTTTGTTCTCTAAAATTGTCTCAAGTGTGTTCTCAGACATTACTACCTCCTGATTTGCGACAAGACAGTCGAGTGCTTTTTCCATAAAAACCTAAGGTAAAAACTTGACAAAAATGAGGATAGTGAATATAAATAGATAAGTAAATACAATAAGAATGCCCTGATAGTGCATATAATATATAGGCAATATTATTGTTTATTATTACCTATTTAATACACTCTAAAAGTAGGCATTGATAAGGTGAACTATGACAAAACCTTCTGCCGATAAGCCCAATGAAAGCCCAAGTCGTTTCGGAGTCGACAGTCACCAACGTTGGTATATTCTGCCAAGCGAAACATACGAACCACTTGAGGTAGAAAGGGCGCTTCGGGAACGTATCAAGGAGTTGAACTGCCTTTACGGTATCACCCGGCTTACCGAGAGAGGCCCAGATTCTTTAGAGGAATTTCTGCAACGGGTTGTGAACATCCTGCCTCCATCATGGCAATATCCGGAGATAACGTGCGCGCGCATAACATTCCACGGACAGACATACAAGACGGCTGGCTTTAAGGTCACAAAATGGCGGCAGGCTGCAAGGATTATGATGTTCAATGAGCTTGTCGGCGAGGTCGAGGTATTCTATACACAACAGAAGCCGGCCCTTTATGAAGGGCCGTTTCTCAGGGAGGAGCGCACTCTGATAGACGCCGTGGCTGAAAATATCGGCGCGGTGGCAATGCGGCTCTCCGCTGAGCAAAAACTTCAGGAAACAAATAAACAACTGATGGTTGAGCGCGAGGCTTTGCGCGAAGCAAATGCAACGCTCAAAACAATCCTAAGCCGAATTGAGGAGGAGAAGCTTAAAATCCACA
>CAZVUF010000316.1:0-2694 GCA_964629355.1 uncultured Pirellulales bacterium
GATCTCTTCCAACATTTGCTTGGCCCTGAAGGCGTACCAGCTATCTGGCCAACGTTCCTCAATCTGTCGGCAGGCTTTTACCATTAGGCCATACTGCAGGAAGGGCAGCCTGCCGAGGCTCCGCCCGGTAGTAGCCCAGGGCAGCAGCTCCTGTGCCTGAATGTCCTCCATTTCCTCGAGCGGCTTGAAATACAGCGTAGTCGGCTTTATGATATCGCTTGGCAGAACGACACCGGGTGTGCGTCCGGCAGGCTGGGTGGGAGCCTGAGCGGGCTGCTGTACTGGCTGTGTCTGCGTTTCCGGTACTGGTTCCTGCGGTTGCTCGGCCTTCTGCTCGCCGGCTGCTTTCGGTTCCTCAAGAAACTGCTTATCCCTGTCGACCATGCCGTAGAATCCTTTCGGTTTCTCCGCCTGTTCGGATTGTGTTTGCCGTGCAGGAGCAGGTGTGGTCCTGCCTGAGCGGAACTTCCCGATAACTACGATTATGGCCACCACAACAATCGCAACGCCGGCTATTTTTAACCAAAGTGTATTCATTTTATCAGCCCCGGGATTTCAAACCCATATCAATTGAAGATTGATTATTGACGATTGAATACTTATAATCGATTTTAAACCTTAGCTTAGGTTTTTCAATAATAAAAACTAATAAACAACGGTCAATTTCAAATGTTTACAGGACTAATAGAGGCAATCTGCACAGTCAAATCCATCCGCCAAAGCGGTGGCGGCGCCACGCTGACCGTCGATTTGGGCGAACTGGGCCAAGACTCCAAAATCGGCGATAGTATCGCAATAAACGGCGCCTGCCTTACTGTCAGCGAACTTTCAGTAAATATTGCAACATTCCAATTAAGTGCTGAAACACTAAAAAAATCAGCTCTGGGCAGATTAAAATCCGGCTCTCCGGTCAATATTGAACGGGCCATGAAGGCAACCGACCGGTTTGGCGGACATTTCGTACAGGGCCATATCGACGGCACAGCAACAGTTAAAGTGATTAAAAAGACGGGTAACTTTGCCGATATAGAATTCACAGCCGAGCCGGAACTTCTCGACCAGATGATAGCCAAAGGCTCAGTGGCAGTAAATGGAATAAGCCTGACGATTGCAAGCATGAGCGACCGTAGTTTCAGCGTGGCCCTAATACCTGAAACGCTGAAAAGAACCACGTTAGGCACAGCAAAGGTTGGCGATATCGTTAATATTGAGACTGACATCATCGTAAAGACAGTAAAAAGACAAATAGACAAAATTATGCCACCTAAGCAATCATTGACTGTAGATAAATTAAAGGAATTGGGTTTTTAAATTATGACAAAAGCACCACGAAATCGCACTATAATGCTAACCGACAAAGAGAGGGAAAACTATCGACAAAAGTTATTAAAAATAGATAGTCCTGCCTCGCTAGAGCAAATTCTGAACAAAATTATCAATGCGGATATTTTTGAAGTAGTGGATTTGCTTCCCTCACAATTCGTGGACCTGCTTTTTGTTGACCCACCTTATAACTTAACAAAGACCTTTAATGCCAGTTCATTTAAGCAGACCTCGGTTACGGAATATATGAGCTGGATGGAGTCCTGGCTTGAAAAACTCATAAGATTACTCAAGCCCAGTGCCTCAATATATATCTGCGGAGATTGGCGGTCTTCCTCAGCGATTCATCTGCTTTGCGAAAAATATTTTATTGTGAGAAACAGAATCACCTTTGAAAGAGAAAAAGGCCGAGGAGCCAAGAAGGACTGGAAAAATAACTCCGAGGACGTATGGTTCTGCACGGCCTCCAATGATTTCACCTTCAATGCAGATGCCGTAAAATTGAAAAGAAAAGTTTTAGCACCCTATCGGCAGAACAGCATACCTAAAGACTGGACTGAGGAAGAGAACGGAAAATACAGATTAACTTACCCATCAAACATCTGGACGGATATTACAATTCCTTTCTGGTCGATGCCGGAAAATACGCTCCATCCGACACAGAAGCCGGAAAAGCTGCTTGCAAAGATTATTCTTGCCGGCTCAAACGAAGGGGACATTATCTTTGATCCATTCGCCGGTGTCGGAACAGTCGGTGTTGTTGCAAAAAAGCTAAAGAGGAATTTCGTGATAGTAGAGGTAGATGAGGAGTTTTGCCTTTACGCTGAGAAAAGATTGCAAATGGCAGAGAAAGACTCTACTATTCAGGGATACTTTGATGGCGTTTTTTGGGAAAGAAACACGCTGAATAATACCAAGAGCAGCAATCCGAGAAGCAAAAAAGGCGCTTCTTTACAACCCGTACTTGTTGGTGCCCAAAGAAACGGGCGAAGATATGAATAAAAGTGACAACCACAATTCGATAACTGAACAGCCGGTTATAGGCATTACAATGGGCGATGCTGCTGGTATCGGCCCGGAAGTTATCGTTAAAGCTCTGGCCGACCCCTGCATTCGCAAGGCCGCAAAATTTATCGTCTTCGGCATGAACGAGCAGCTTTGTTACGCGGCTGATAAAGCCGAGATCGAACCTTTCTGGGGCCGGCACCAGCATGAAAAAATCAGTAGAGATTATCCCTGTAAAGTTATTGTGGCCGATTATGATGAATATTCTGTGCCGCCTTGGATTAAAGGGCCCAGCAGAGCTGCTGGCGAGGCTTCAATAAGGTTCTGCCTCGATGCGATCCAGGCCGCTCAAGACGGCATAATAGA
>CAZVUF010000317.1:0-2678 GCA_964629355.1 uncultured Pirellulales bacterium
AAAGCGGGTGGCGGGAATCGAACCCGCGTGACCAGCTTGGAAGGCTGGGGCTTTACCCCTAAGCTACACCCGCATAATCTAATTGATTATTTATTATTTATTATTTATTATTCTAAAATAGATTATAAAAATTTAATCTGAATTAGCAAGGTAAAACATGCAGCAAAAAACTGACATAAACAAAATCGCTAAAGAAGCCAAATCAGCTTCAATTCAACTGGCTATTGTCAAGACCGATGTAAAGAATCAGGCATTAGCTGATATTGCAAGGGCCTTGAAGCAAAACGCCGCTGAAATTATCTCAGCCAACAAAAAGGACCTGAACGCCGCCGAGAAGAATAATCTGGCTGCACCATTATTGAAACGCTTAAAGTTTGACGAAAGCAAGATAGCAGATGTGTGCGCCGGCATCGAAAGCCTTATCAAACTCGACGATCCCGTCGGCAGAACAATCAGTGCCACCGAGCTTGATGCTGGGTTTGAGCTTTACAAAGTCACCTGCCCGATCGGCGTCATCGGCGTTGTCTTCGAGTCTCGTCCTGATGCCCTCGTACAAATCTCCACGCTCTGCTTAAAGAGCGGCAACGCGGTCCTTCTCAAAGGCGGCTCCGAAGCCTCTAACACAAACCGCATCCTCGCTGACGTAATTGCTCAGGCCACCGAAAAAGCAGGCATTCCCAAAGGCTGGATTCAACTGCTTCAAACCCGCCAGGATGTCGCGGAGATGTTAGCACTTGATGACGATATAGATTTAATCATTCCCCGCGGCTCAAATGAATTCGTCCGTTACATTATGGACAACACCAATATCCCCGTCCTGGGCCACGCCGATGGTATCTGCCACGTTTACGTCGATGGCGAAGCCGACCTCGATATGGCTGTCAACGTCACCTTCGATTCAAAATGCCAATACGTCGCGGTTTGCTGCGCTGCTGAGACTTTGTTAGTAGATAGTAAAATTGCACAAGCATTCTTACCTAAAGTAAAAACTGCACTTGACCAAAAGAATGTTGAGCTACGTGGCTGTCCGAAAACAGCAGCGATAATCGACGTAAAGCCTGCGACCGAAGAGGACTGGTCAACAGAATATCTCGACTACATTCTGTCGATAAAGGTTGTGGATGGATTGGATGAAGCTATAGAACATATTAACTACTACGGCTCTGCTCACACCGATGCCATCGTCACCAACAGCAAAGAAAAAGCTGAGAAGTTTATGGACCTGGTTGATTCAGCCAACGTGCTCTGGAACTGCAGTACGCGTTTTGCCGATGGTTTCCGCTACGGCCTCGGAGCCGAAGTTGGCATAAGCACAAATAAAATCCACGCACGCGGCCCGGTCGGCCTGGAAGGCCTTGTCATTTATAAATGGAAGCTGCTCGGCTCAGGCCAAATTGTAGCCGATTATACCGGCGCAAACGCAAAGAAATTTACACATAGAAAGATAGAGAATTAGTAAATCGTAGGGTGGTGGCTTGCCCCACCAATTGTCTTAATTCTCTTGTCCTGAAACTTTAAACTTGATAGCAATACCTTTATCGTCAGCGTAATCTTTGATTTTCGATTTAATTTCCTCCGGAACTTCTTTATCGGTGGTTATGGTATCATCTATACTGATCCGCTGGACTTCAATCCCAGCTTTTTCTATCTCGGTTTTAATATATATGTAATAAGTATCATATTCGTTTGGTGGTAGGAAACTTTGAGCTGGTTTTTCTATCATTTTTGTTTCTCCTTCTTTGATAACACGAACGTAACAAAAATTGATACTATAAGCAATCAGATTTAACAAACTACAATAGGATTATCGTGGTTTACATTCTTGAACTAATTTATGTAATAGATCAGCATCCTTATTTGGAAATAGGCGACTCAAATCATTATATCTAACTGAACTTAGAGACCTGCATGAGGCACGTATTTGCTTTGCTGCTTTAAATGGTTCCTTATGTAGCCCACGAACTAGTCTTTGTGCTTCAAGATAAGATGGTAAAATTACAGAAATTTTTTCTCCTGAGAATTGTGGAGCAAAAAAATCTTGAAACTCCACAGCAATACCCTCTTCCAGATAATTCGTACACCCATCAATAGGATTCAAAAGATGAATTACCTCGTGTGCTAACTCAAAGACGGCTGTGGGCCAATATCGCGCTGCGTATAAGCTAAGCTCCGCATATACCCATTTTTCCAAATAAGACAATCTAATCCGCGGACCATCTCCATAAACGGGAAGCTTAACTGTGAAACTTAAATCTCTTTTCCCGAAATGACGTTCAGCTACCTTAATAAGGGCATCTTGCAATTTCTGCAAATTTGTTAGACGATTAGACATGGTTTTCCCTTCTATTAGTTACCTTAAAGGCGAAGGATGGACAGTTCTTCCTGCCTATGCGTTTTGATTTTGAGTCGTATTATTCAGCATAGGCAAACAAGTTACCTATCAAATCAGCTTTTTCGTACGTATAGTTTTAATCTTAACAGTTTCATTTTCTCGCTTCTCTGGTCTATTATCAATTATAACATGAAATTCAATTTTGTTCAACCCCTATTCAATCCCGCAGTAAAGTAGGGTGGGGCTTGCCCCACCATTAATGCAATTTGAATCGGTGGGCTAAAGCCCACCCTACCTTCTTAATTGTTCACCCTGAGTCATGTTCTAATATGAAAGCCACTCTATT
>CAZVUF010000318.1:0-2658 GCA_964629355.1 uncultured Pirellulales bacterium
AGATAGCACTAATGCACCTCGATACTTTGGCCGGTCTGAAAGAAGTAAAGATTTGCAAGTTATACAAAATCAATGGAAAAAAAGAAACCTTTTTCCCTGCAAATATAGGCAAACTCTCACAGGCCCAGGCTGTCTACGAGACTGTCACCGGCTGGGAGGAAGATATAACTGAGGTGAAGGATTTTCGCAAATTGCCTTCGAATGCACAGAATTATATACGTCTAATAGAAAAGGTAACCGGCAAGCCGGTTACAATCATTGGTGTGGGGCCAAAACGAAGCCAGACAATATTTAGACAATAATGCATAAACAAATTATAAAGACATAGGTTGCATTCACTTTTGTGTTGTTATCCTATTGTTAATTGTTTTCGGACAATAAGGAAATGAAAAATAATACCGAGGAAAAACTCAAATATACCGCCAATCGGATGGGACTGACGCTTAAACAGATGCCGCGTCATATTGCTATAATTATGGACGGCAACGGACGATGGGCAGAAAGAAGGTCTCTGCCACGGGTTGAAGGACATCACCAGGGAGCTCACACAGCCGAAATGATAGCTCAATGCTGTGTTGACCTCGGCATCGAGTCCCTGACTTTGTATTCTTACAGCATGGAAAACTGGAGAAGACCAAAGGCCGAGGTCGACGCCCTTATGCACCTTCACACCCAATATCTTATCGGGATTCGACCCAACTTAATGAAAAACAACGTGAAACTGGTTCACCTTGGCCAATTAGCAGGTCTGCCTGAGACAGTAAAATCAGAGCTTCTAAAAACTATAGAGATGACCGGCAGTAATACCGGCATGATACTTGGCCTAGCCTTAAATTACAGCGGCAGAGCTGAAATCACAGACGCAGCCAAAAAAATTGCACAGGAATATAAAAAGGGTAAACTGCGTTTGGAAGACATCAATGAACTGTGTATAAGCCAGCATTTGTATACTGCGGGCCTTGCTGAACCGGATCTGCTAATACGTACTGCAAATGAGATGAGGGTCAGCAATTTCCTGCTCTGGCAAATTTCATACAGTGAATTCTATGTCACAAAAACCCTTTGGCCGGACTTCAAAAAAGCAAATTTGGAAAAAGCAATACTGGCCTACTCAAAACGTGACCGACGTTTCGGCGGAATTACGTGTCCCGTCGCCCGTGACCCATGACCCGAGCGACAAGCGACGAATTATGCTGAAGCACAGATTATTTTTTGGAGCATTGATGACGGTATCGTTTACGGGTATTGTCATCCTCGATGGCTGGTTGGATGGCTCTTTAACCGCTTCAGCAGCCGATGACAAATCGCCGCAGGGAACAATTCTTGGATTTGTTATTGCCATCTTAATACTTTTAGCTCAACTTGAACTTTCAAACCTTGCTGCGGCAAAAAGCTTAAAGATCTTCATCCCTGTTTCGACGCTCGCCTCAATTTTGCTGGCAACAACCTGGTATTGGCCGCAATTCATTGAAATTTCACCTCATTATTATCAGTTCTTCGTATCGGCTTTTGCTTTGTTCGGACTGCTTCTATACCAATACGCCTGTTATGGTACTACAGCAGTATTAGCTAATTGCGGAGTCAATTGTTTTTCCATCATTTATTTGGGGCTTTTAAGCGGATTTGTATTAGCTCTGCGGATTGATTTCGGTCTTTGGCCGTTTTTTATGTTTATTTTTGTTGTAAAATGCTCTGATATAGGAGCTTATGCAATTGGTTCATTATTCGGAAATCACAAATTTTCGCCTAAAATCAGCCCTGGAAAAACCTGGGAAGGGATGGCTGGCGCTGCTGCTGCAGCAATGTTAGTAGCTTTGGCATTTGCGGCTGGTTTTGGTATAATGATATGGTGGTCTGCACTGATCTTTGGTTTGTGTTTTGCCTTTATCGGCCAAGCTGGTGATTTGGCCGAGTCTATGATGAAGCGAGATGCTGAACACAAAGACTCCGGCAGAAAGATACCGGGATTCGGCGGTGTGCTTGATATTGTTGATTCACCCTTGGCGGCAGCACCATTTGCGTACCTGTTCTTTATGCTTTTTACTTAAGTTATTGCCTGAGAAAGGAATATTTTGGAAGTTATCATACAATTAGAGCCCGGCAGCAGGCAGCTTGAGTTGTTTGGCCCTGCCGATAATCACCTCCGCCTCTTACGTAATTTTTTTGGAGTTCAAATCACCGCCCGTCAGTCTAATTTAATAATCAGCGGCTCGGAAAAAAATGTAAATGAAGCAGCTATGGTTATTGACAAGATGCAAAAGCACTTAGTCAAACACCGTCTGCTCACCGCTGCGGATATAGACGCTTTTATGCAGCCAAAGCAATCCCAGCCAAACGCCGAGACAAGTGAGGCCATTACTGTTTATTCACATACGAAGGTTGTAAAGCCATCTACTGCCGGACAGCTAAAGTATATTGAAACAATGCTGGCCAATGACCTAACCTTCTGTACAGGGCCGGCAGGAACAGGTAAAACGTATTTGGCGGTCGCAATTGGGGTCTCGATGTTAAAGAAAAAGCAAATCAGACGAATTGTGCTCGCGCGTCCGGCTGTTGAAGCTGGTGAAAAATTAGGCTTTTTGCCGGGCGATATACAGGCAAAGGTTAATCCATATCTTCGCCCGCTTTTTGATGCCCTTGAAGACATGATGGACTTCG
>CAZVUF010000319.1:0-2655 GCA_964629355.1 uncultured Pirellulales bacterium
GCTCCACCGGTAACAACAATCCTTCTCTTGGCAAAAAAATCGCTCATTATCATTCCTTTTATTATCTCTGCTCTTTGAGTATCTTTTCGTCCCTGGCGATTTCCATATCGGCGTCTGTCATCATCTTGGCAAGCTCTTTGAAGGTTACCTTCGGTTCCCACCCGAGAACCCTTTTTGCTTTGCTCGCATCGCCCTGCAGAAAGTCAACTTCAGATGGCCTGAAATATCGTGAGTCGATTTCAACATACTTTTGCCAATCTAAATCAAGGTAGCTAAAAACTTCCTCCACAAATTCTCGAACCGAGTGGCTCTCGCCCGTAGCTATGACATAATCATCAGGCTTGTCTTGCTGAAGCATCAGCCACATCGCCTCTATATAGTCACCTGCGAAGCCCCAATCTCGTTTGGCATCCAAATTTCCCAAGTACAGCTTATCCTGCAGGCCGCATTTGATTCGCGTTGCAGCCCGCGTGATTTTTCTCGTAACAAATGTTTCGCCTCGCCTCGGCGATTCGTGGTTAAACAAAATGCCGTTACATGCAAACAAACCGTAAGCTTCCCGATAGTTCAAGGTCTGCCAAAAACTGTATGCCTTAGCGCAGGCATATGGACTACGAGGATAAAACGACGTCTTTTCTGTTTGCGGGATTTCGACAACCTTTCCGTACATCTCGCTGCTGGAGGCTTGGTAAAACTTCATCGGTTTATTGCTCGAACGAATCGCCTCAAGCAACCGAAGCGTCCCCAGCGCATCGGTATTAACCGTAAAGATAGGCATATCAAAACTTACGCGAACATGGCTCTGGGCGGCTAAATTATAAACCTCGTTAGGCTGAATTTCATTTATAAGTGCCGACAGATTGCTACCGTCGGTCATGTCCCCATAGACCAGCTTGAGACGTGGCTTTTCATGTGGGTCTTTGTACAAATGGTCTATTCTGCCGGTGTGGAACGAAGAGCTTCGCCGAATAATACCCCAGACCTTATAACCTTTCTTTAATAAAAATTCCGTAAGATATGAACCATCCTGCCCTGTAATGCCGGTAATCAATGCCTTTTTCATAATCTACCTCTTATTTGGCTCCGGGTTTTACGCAGCGTTTTTCCTCGATAATCATCCGAAGCGTATCCGTCAGAGGCGTTTTAGGCTCCCAGCCGATAGCTTCCTTGATTCGCGCTATGCTCGGCATTCGCCGCATCATATCTTCTATAGGCCTGCCGTAAGCAATGTCGTAGGGCACAAACTCCTTTTTACTTTTACTCGCCGTCATTTCGATAATTTTATCCGCAAGGCTCTCTATAGTAATCTCTTCGGTTGAGCCTATATTAAATACCTTGCCAGCCGCCTGTTCGCAATTCATCAGGCCGATAATCGCTTCGACGAGGTCGACCACGTAGCAAAAACATCGTCTCTGCTGACCGGTACCATATATCGAGACTGGCTCACCCTTTAATGCCCACTGCACGAAACGTGGCACTACCATCCCATAGCGGCCCGTCTGCCTCGGCCCGATGGTATTAAAGAAGCGCCCTATGATAACCTCAAGACCATATTGCTGATAAAAAGCCAAACCTAAAAATTCATCTATCGCTTTGCTGCAGGCGTATGACCAGCGAGACAAGCTCGTGCTGCCGAGCACAATATCATCATCCTCACGAAAGGGAACCGCTTCGTTTTTACCATAGACCTCACTGCTGGATGCAATCAGAATTTTTCTGCCGAATTTGTTAGCCACATTCAGCACCGTTTCAGTGCCGCCGATATTAGTTTCTATCGTATGCACGGGCTTGTCTGCTATCAGTTGGACACCGACAGCCGCAGCCAGGTGATAAATCAAATCGCATCGCTCAATCAGGTCCTCCATTAGCTTAGCATCACGGATGTCACCCTCCGTAAAAGTAAAAGCCTGATGATTCCTGAACGCTTCGATATTCTTCAAGCTGCCGGTGCTGAGATTATCTACAACCGCAACCGTGTTGCCGTCTTTCAACAGCCGCTCTGCAAGATGAGAGCCGATAAAACCAGCACCGCCTGTAACTAATGCTTTCATAAAGTAGGCTCAACGAAAACAGGTCCGCTCAATCTTGGCGGATTTGGCGGACAAATGAAACTTATGCTCATCGATCGGATTGATGTGAGCTATACAGTTGCGTATGATAATTCACAAATTATCAATAATCAACAGACGATTTAGACAAACTCCGTACCCGTCGGTTGCGCTGCCCGCCGAAGGCGGGATCGATCCGGTCCAGGACTTCGCCCTGGCCAGCCTGTCCCCCGATTCCATCCAACTATTATGCTTACTTGTTGTTTTTATCTTTTTAGGTGCGACATGGCTTTGGCCATGACGAACACTATTTGTCTTTTGTAAGTATCGGCTGTTAAAGAACATAGCTTTAGTAAAGACAGACGTGCGGTCGATATCTGAAATCTGTCCTGAGATAAGGATTCCATGCCAGCATAGCCCAATAGGCTTATAAGGCTGGGTAGGCTATAGACTTATAAAACAAACTTTTTATAGGACTTTTAAATTTAACAATAGTGCTGCTATACAAATCTTGACGAAATTATGTAAACTATGGATAATTAAGGGCTGCATGCGGATGTGGCGGAATTGGCAGACGCGCAGGCTTCAGGTGCCTGTGGGCTTAACG
>CAZVUF010000320.1:0-2654 GCA_964629355.1 uncultured Pirellulales bacterium
ACGCCGAGCCTTTTCAGGCTTGCGTGACATTCTTTGCGGATACTTTCTCTTTTCAGATAAGGAACTTTTTCTTTTTTTTCGTTCCATAATAGGCCGCATTTTGTGGCGATAATCGGTTTTTTCTTTATTTGCTTCAGGACTTTACCAATCAATTCTTCTGAATGACCGAGACCATAGGCAGGGGCGGTATCAATCCAGTTGATACCCAAATCTAAGGCTTTGCGAATTGCCCCGAGAGCCTCATCATCGTCCTGGGGTCCCCAGCCGAACTGCCAGGGTCCACCCATCGCCCATGTTCCAAGGCCGACCGTCGTCAGGTTCAAATCAGTGCTGCCTAATAGCCGTTTCTGCATTTTACGCAGTCTCCAAAAAACCGAAAGAATCGAACCATTCTTTCATTCAGGTAGTAAGATATTAGGATTTCGGGGTTTTATCGACCCCGTTAGAGATTTTTTCATTAAGTTAAGGCCATTGGAGCCCCACGAAGCGGGGTCCCATTTTTAGAGGCCGGCTTATTCTAAGTGGATATCTCTAACGGGGTCAATACTTTTGTGGTATTATTTTGGAGCTTGTGAAGCCTACAAAATAAGCGTTTGACGGGAGCAAATATGAAAGTCAATAAGAATCTAATTCAGAAAATCGTTTTTGGTCTATTGTTAGTCATACTGTCGGTTTTTTTCTATGTGATTCACTACTTCATTTTTAGAGATGCTCATCATATCTTCCTTTACCTGATAGGTGATGTTGCTTTCGTTTTTATAGAGGTGCTGCTTGTTACGCTGATTATTCATCAGGTATTAAGCGAAAGAGAAAAGCGTTCGATGTTGAAAAAATTGAATATGGTTATTGGTGCTTTTTTCAGTGAGGTTGGTACACCTCTATTAAAGTACTTTACCGATTTTGATACCAACGCCGAGCAGATTTCCAAACATCTGATTGTAAGTAATGACTGGTCACTGGAGCATTTCACACAGATGCAAATCGTACTGCAACGTCACGATTATAAAATTGACAGCCAAGCTGGTGATCTCCAAGGCCTGACGAATTTTATTGTTGAAAAACGCACGTTTTTATTACGTCTGCTGGAAAATCCGAATTTGTTAGAGCATGAGAGTTTTACCGAACTTCTTTGGGCGGTTTTTCATTTGGCTGAGGAGCTCTCTCACAGGACAACGATTAAAGATTTGCCAGAGACCGATTACATTCATTTAAGCGGAGATATCAAAAGGGTTTATCAGCTATTAGTGCGCGAATGGCTCTCTCACATGGAGCACCTCAAGGGCAACTATCCTTATCTATTTTCGTTGGCTGTCCGCACTAATCCCTTTGATCCTAATGCTTCGCCCGAGGTGACATAAAATAATATTTAGTGACCGTCTGAGGTAAGCAATCACAAGTTACAGTTATTGTCCCGGCGTCAAAAGGTATATCCTGCTTGCTTTGGTCTCGAATTGGGTGATATTTTCCTTAACAGAGCTGTGCTTAACCGGCTTACCATCGGAGGTGACTAACAGAGGCACATCAGTACGGACCCTGCACAAATTGCCAAGTTTGGACCGTATGACACTTTCGGTGAGCTTGCCGTCTTTCCATGCGATATCCACCTCGAAGCCGCCACGAGCACATAAACCTTTTACCGAGCCATTAGGCCAGGCAGAAGGTAATGCCGGAAGCAGATGAAGCTCGTCCGCATGGCTTTGCAACAGCATCTCGGCGATTCCTGCTGTGCCACCAAAGTTGCCGTCAATCTGAAAAGGTGGATGGTTGTCAAAAAGATTGGGCAGCGTTGATTTTTGCAGCAGTGCTAACACATTTTCGTGGGCTTTTTCACCGTCCTGCAGACGGGCCCAAAAGTTGATTATCCAAGCTCTACTCCAACCGGTATGTCCGCCGCCGTGGGAGAGGCGATACTCCAGCGATTTGCGTGCCGCTGCCGCCAGCTCCGGTGTGCCGCTTACAGTAATCTGTTTTCCTGGATGCAGAGCAAACAAATGTGATATGTGCCGGTGTCCCGGCTCCGGCTCCTCAAACTCTTCGTTCCATTCCATTAAACGACCGTCCGAGCCTATTTGTGGGCCGGCCAGATTTTGCAGAGAGGCTTTTACCTGTGAGATGAACTGGTCATTGATATCGAGCATTTCGGCTGCCGCGATGCAGTTGGTGAACAGATCATAGATAATCTGCTGGTCCATAGCCGGTCCCATGGTTAGACTGGTGGGCCTGTCGTCCTGCGTGCGAAAACGATTTTCCGGCGATATAGATGGACCGCATACCAGCTTGCCGGTTTTGGGATCTTCGACAAGGAAATCAAGGAAGAACTCAGCTGCCTCTTTCATAACCGGATAAGCCTGTTCCTGCAGAAATTTTTGGTCACCACCGAAAGCATAGTGTTCCCACAGGTGCTGGCAGCACCATGCAGCAGCGGTAGGCCACATCCCATACTGCACTCTTCCGCTGGGGCTCGTCCACCACCACGGGTCCGTCGTATATTGTGCGACAAAGCCACGACAATTGTAAACGTCTTTGGCGGTCTTTCTACCGCGAGGCCGAAGACTTTCTACAAGGTAGAAAAATGGCTCGTGACATTCGGACAAATTGCATAATTCCGCCGGCCAGTAGTCCATCTGAATATTGATATTGATGTGGTAATCCGA
>CAZVUF010000321.1:0-2630 GCA_964629355.1 uncultured Pirellulales bacterium
TTTGGTATTGTATCTTCGACGGTTCCAACGATGTAATAATCGCACTGTTTAAATATCGGTGCGTTTGGATCGCTGTTTATAGCAACAATAGTCTCGGTGTTGGCAACGCCTATCATATGTTGGATGGCACCGGAAATTCCCAAAGCAATATAAAGTTTCGGTCCGATTGAAGTGCCGGTCTGGCCGACCTGGTGAACTCGTTCGATAAAGCCCTGCTCCACCGCCGCGCGAGAAGCACCCCTTTCAACCTGCGTATCCAACTTTTTGTTCAAGGCGTCACATAACAGACCCATGAGATGCTCGTAATTGTCCCTGCTTTGCATACCCTTGCCGCCACTGACAACACAAGCGGCATTGAAATTCACTTCACCTCTACCCAATTCAGTTTTTATGATTTCAAGGCTAATATCATCTTCAGAAAGCCGGACCTTATGTCTGATGATTTTACCTTTACGAGACAGGTCCGCTGGGATTCGTTTCATCACGCCTGGTCTTGCGGTCGCCATCTGCGACCTGGAATTTTTTGTGCGTATGGTAGCCATAACATTACCGCCCAGAGCCGGCCGCGTCTGCAGCAGAAGACCTATGTCACCTTTTCGCGAGCTGTCCTTGATATCCAAGCCGGTACAGTCGGCGGTCAGGCCGCAACTGACTCTGTATGAAACCATCGGAGCCAGCATTCGCCCTTGCGGTGTCGCAGCGTAGAGGACGATTTGCGGCCAATATGTGCTTATCGCATCAGCAATGGCTCTGCGATGAGCAGCAGGATCAAAGACCCGAAGCAGCTTATCCTCAATGACGTAGATGTTATCTGCGCCGGCAGCGATTAAATCTTCTGCCATCGACTCAATATTATAGCCGGCTACAGCAACGCCTACTTTAGTTTCCAGCGAATCGGCAAGCTCACGAGCTTTGCCGATAAGCTCAAACGTCGCCGGATGTACTACGCTGTCACTGTGCTCGGCGACGACCCACACCTCACCCTCAAACGAAGACTTTGTCAGTTTGAAACCTTCTATCATGTCCTCCAGGGCCTTTTTGTGAAAATTCTCGCCTGCGGCTGCAAGAATTTTTTCCCTGACTGCATCGTCAATCTGATCGGTCTTGGTAATGCCAAGCTCTTTGAGCTTTTCGGTTAAGATTTCGTAATCTTCTTGTTCTTTTTTTGTTCCTTCGAAGCTCCTGTAAAATAAACTCGCTCGTTTATTCGGCAGGACATATCGAGGTGTTTGAGCCTGGCCGTTCTTGCCAGTCTGGCCGTTTCCGCTTCTGAAGCTTTCAACGAGTACCTTAACTAAGGAATCTGCGTCGCTTATTTGCTGGCATTTTCTGGTGCTTTTACCCGGCGGAAAAACTCGTATTACGCTGGTCTTTGAGCCGGTGACACCGATATGGGTTGCATTAATGTCGGATGCGGCCCAGCTAATAACCTTTGTTTTGTTTGCCCACCTTGTTCTTGAGAATGTTGCAAAGAGGGGATATTCATATTTAGCAACGGTGATTACAGCCGGCAGCTTCTTTGCGGCAACCGTCTGGCTCCCGCCGCTTATAATCCGGGTAAATTCGAATCGATTGCTCTTAAACTCAGCGTCGGTGACATAAGCTATACAAGGAAGATTTAGCTCTTCTGCGATTTGTGCCGGCACCTGAGCAGTGTCGCCGTCCACAGACTGCATACCGGTAATTACATAATAGTTGTTGTCGTTTTTGAGGATTTCTCTGACTATTTTTCTTATGGTAAAAGCAAGCGGGTTCGCTGTGGCCACGGTATCCGCTCCGCCTAAAGCCCTGTCGGTCAGCAGAATCACGATATCGGCGCATCTGCTCAGGCTGTACCGCAAAACCTCTTCAGCCATTGGCGGCCCCATACTCAACGCAATAATCCTGCCGGCCTTATCGCCGCTGTCTCGTTTCATTTTATTTGCAAACGCTAAAGCCTGGGCGTCCAATTCGTTTATTACGCTGGCAAGGCGGCTGCGAACTAATGTGCCCGTATCCGGGTCAAATGCGTTGTCGGTGATTTGACTTACATCGGGAACCTGTTTTACCAGGACTATATAGTTGCTCATATCTGGTGTCTCTATGCAATTCCTTAATAAACAAATTTTGAAAAAACTACCTAATTTTGCCGACGGATGTATATACCAAGCAACCGAACAATAACAAGAACCGTAATTTTACCATCTTTTCGGATGTTTTCAAAGATGTAATGTATTTTCTTTGTTTCTATTATGCTATCAAGCCTGGGGGATAGAATCACTCTCTAAAAATTATATGATAGAAAACCATTGCTTTTTGTTTATAATCATCCTTGGCAGTAAGATGCTATGAAACTTTAGCTAATAAGGGGATTGTAAAAGGAGTTGGATAATGAAAATTCGGTATTTACTTTGTGTTTGCTTAGTTTTAGCGACTGCCGGCATTGGTTATGCTCAGTCGGAGGATACAGAATATTTTGCAGTGTTTATGGAAGGTAAGAAGGTCGGCTATGCCATATTTAGTCGCATCGAAGCTGACGGAAAAGTCACCTCCTCCCAAAAAGTTAATATAATCCTAAGCAGGGCCGGCATTCCGGTTACTATCGATATGACCGAAACCGGCATCGAAACGATTGACGGTAAGCCCGTTGG
>CAZVUF010000322.1:0-2611 GCA_964629355.1 uncultured Pirellulales bacterium
GCAGCGATGTACTCACGTCGGTATTCTTTCCAGCTTTGCACAGTTACCGTATCTAATAAATACGCCTGCTCTTCATCGGCTTTTTCTTGCTTAAAGCTGTTCCAAAGCGAAGCGACCTTTTGACACCCAGTGTGCAAACTAACAGAAGGCTTAAACTTTATATGAATGGCGTTGGCTCGTTTCAAAGGCCCGTCCATACCACAAAGCCATTGTGCCTGCTTAAAGGGAATATACACTAAGGAACCATCGACCCGGGCTAAACCGCTGTGAGAATAGTCACTATAGTAGAAATTTTGCGTATTAATTAGCCCTAAATCGGCTTTTGCCGGGGCACCTTTTGCGGTTAAAGGAACACAACTTACAGAGACAGATGTTTCATCAAGACGGTCGCTATAAAAATATCCTCCTCTCGTGCCACGCTGCGGGGCCAAGGTGTTTCCCAACCTATTACCAACTTCAATACCTAACACGCATCCTATTAGGTTCGGGTCAAAGATCGGCTCAAATGCTTTAGAGACATTGCCTTTGTGATAATATAGCGTCTCGCCGAAACTCGTGGTCCTGCCGTGCCTGAACGGATCGATACCCATAATCTCCAGTCCGAGCCCATGCTCTGCCCAGCTCGGACTGACCAGCGCATAACTTTTTATCACAGCAGAAACACTCTCAATAAAATCAGTTTGTTCCAATATCTTCATAAAGTCTTCATAGTAAGTAAAACCAACCAATGTTTCGGTGCCAACCACGCAATCTCCTGTAAACTGGTGATTTTTTAGCTTGAAGTCACGCACCAGACCCGTCAGCACAGTCATTACCACTACAACGATAAAAACGCAAAGCGCTACGGCCAGCACCGCAAAATACGTTATGTGGCGCTTTATCAGATATCTGGTTGCGAGAATAATCTTGTACATAGAAAATAAAAACTTAAAACTAAAAGCGAAAAACTATAAAATAAATTTTTCACTTTGATTTTACACTTTATACTTTAAATTTTACACTTTATTCATACCGCAGGATCTCCACCGGCTTTGTTCCTGCTGCGACAATCGCAGGAATTAATGTCCCGATGATTGCTGCTATAATTGCAAACAATACGATAGGCAAAACCGCCCACCAGTCAACATTGTTCGGAATCTTACTAAACATATATACACTGCTTTTCCACAGCTTCAGCCCGAAGATTATCCTAATCCACTCTTCAAACATATTAATATTTTTTGTAATAATATATGCCAAGGCAGCTCCGAGAGCCGAGCCGGCTGTTCCGACACAACCTCCAAAACCGAGAAAAACAAGAGCCACTGAACCGCTTGCCGCCCCACAGCTTTTTACTATAGCGATGTCCCGCTGCTTCAGTCTGGCTATCATGTAGAATATACAGAATATAAGCACCACCACGCTAAAACTTACAACACCAAAAATCAGTAATAAAACTCCCATTTGCTTTCGTAGCTCGCCGGCATATTGACTCTGCATCTGTTTCGCTGTTTCGATGGCAGTATAGCGTATGAGAAATGGATTTGCGTTAAGGTGCTGTATAACAAAATTCTGCCACGCACCACGGATTTGCACGATTGCAACATCCGGCTGGACACCATCGGTGAGCTTAATTTGAATTTGGTTAGCAAGTAGTTCTTTTTCGGTCGGATACAAAATCTTCTGTAATTGTTCTATAGGAAGATAAACAAATCCTTTATCAAGGTCGTAAACGCCGGTCTGGACAATATCCGCGATGGTTACTTTTAATGTTCTTCTTTTAAACCTGATGCTGGCCTCATTATCTGATGACGGATCTTCGGATTTTATTTTTGCTCCTGTAGTAAGAATAACATGCTCACCAATCATCCGATCGATTGTGCTGTAATCATATTCATCGGTTGTTTCATTAGGCTCGGCTATCACAGCGATTCCTACAAAGGCACCGATATCGTTTGGCGAATCCGTCACTTCAAAAGAGGGTTCCTTATCTGACTGTCCTTGTCTGCGCAGAAACTTTTTAAAGCCCGTTACCTTTGCCCGTCTGGCAGGCTCAATCCCCCAAATGTACACTGCACGTACATTACCTTTGCCCAGATGCAGGAGTCCCTGAGATGATAATGTGGCCGTGGCTGCCTGAACAGCAGGAATATTCTCAAGCTGCTCAATAAACAGAGGATATTGTGCAAATGTAACTGGAGCGGAGAGAACAATATCGCCTATTGTCTGAACCGCCGTTTGCTCAAGCGTGTTGATGAAACCGGTAAACAGATTGGCAACCACTATCAATAACGCCGTTGACAGAGCAACAGCCGCAATACTTAAAATTACAATTTTTTTCTTACGCAGGTATCGAAACCATAAAAATAATTTTAACATTAGTTGTCTCGCGTTCTCTGCAATTAATCTTTTATGGGTTTTAGAAGAGGGAACAATATAACATCACGAATACTTAAAGCGCCGGTCAAGATCATGACCAATCGGTCAATTCCAATACCTAAGCCGCCAGCCGGCGGCATGCCATACTTCAACGCCGCTATATAATCAAGGTCCATTTTGGTTAACGATTCTTCCTGGCCACGAAGCTGCGTAAGAAAATTCTCGTATTGTTCCGCAGGGTCGTTCAGCTCGG
>CAZVUF010000323.1:0-2593 GCA_964629355.1 uncultured Pirellulales bacterium
TTTCAATATCTCAGCAGTAAGTTTGCCGGACGGCTCGTGTATGGCCCAGCTCAAACCACTCGGTGCATCAGCCTTGAGGAAGGACTTTTCCACCACCATAGAAGGCTGACTTGCCCTGAAAACTACGCAGCCGCCAGCTCTTACAAATTCCTGCAAACGGTTTAAAGCCACTTTTGACATCGCCGTTGTAGGTGGAACAATCACGGCGCGATATCTCTGACCGCTGAGGTTCACGAGGTCACTCCCTTCGAGCTTTAGAATCTCCCCAATCGAGCGGTCATCAACCACGTCAAAGTCGCGCTGATGTTCCAGCAATTGCTGCATAATTGCCAGTGTGCTGTTGTTGGCTTCTTCATCACCAAGCCACATACTCATAGTAGGATGATAGAGCGCAATTGCAGCAGCGGGATGTCCCTGGGACAGGATATAACATGCCCGATTTAAATAGCGGGCCACCTGTGGAAACTCTTCGGTTGCCAGCCATCCCCTAATGCCGCTGCGACCTTTAGATGATGCCGGTACAAACATCACCTCTACCATGTTTATACCGCGGACGAGTTGATGGTTCAAAATCCATTTGGCCTGCTCGACATTCGGAGCCGGCTTATAAGCTGCAAAGCTTTCAGTAAACGCACGTGGCCTGCCGAAAAGATGTGCAGCCGAAGAGGCATACTTCGGGAAATCGGCCACTTTGTCCATCCAAATCTGACTCCAGATTGTATCTATGCCGGGCATTTGCACATACCGCATACACCTGAAGAAATCCCCCTCGGAACGAACCAGGCCTATCATTTGATCTTCATGGTTTAGATGAACCAGATATTGGAGGTTATGTTCAGCACACCACTTCGCCTGCACGCCGAAGAAGTTTTCACCGAACATGTCCGACCAGACGTCCCAGTAATCCGCTTTCACCCGCCGTTGTTCTTCCGTCAAACCACTCCGCAAGAAGAAAGAGGCTACATACGGCCTTACATCATAGCCTTTGCATTTCTCGAATTCTGCAAAGATTTTAGGCGTCCATGGAATGCCAGAAATGCTGTAATCCGGCTCGTCGCCTCTAAAGCCTAAAACCGTCTTGCCGAATTCTTCGTCAACGTATTTCTTGTATTGCTCATGTGTGAACTCGATGAACTGCTTTGTCGCTGCCGGGTCCAGGTAATCGCAGAGAGAATTGCTGGTATCTTTGCCACGTTTGGGATTATTAACGGCTCGTGTCTGTGATGTGCGAAATTGGTGCTCAACAATAAGTACCTGCCAATTCCCCTCTGGCACCGTCCAATTAATCTCGCCTGAGCTTATATCGAGAACCTGGCTTGTATTATCTGCCCGGTTTACCGCAACGGCACTGACCGTTTCAGGTGATAATTTGCGCGAAAGTGTTTCACCGGTAGCGACATCAAAACGCCCAGCCAATACCAGAGCCTGCATCCGCAAATCGGGACGTTCTTTAGAAAACTTTCCCCCGGCAAATCCACTTGGATACTTGCCTTCGTCAACCAGCCAGACTTTCATTTCGCGGATGCGAGCCTGCTCCACTGCGACTTTTACCATCTCAAACCAGTTAGGTGTCAGGTATTCCATGTTGTAGCCTGGCTCAAGCGTGACGGCTCGAACACCTTTGGCCTTAAACTCATCTAAATCTCTGATAATAACCTCTTCGGTTATGGGCCCGTCCCAGCCCCAATAAAAAGTCATACTGTATTCAGCCGGTGGTGACTTAAAATTGGAGGCCACCTCTGCAACAGTCGGATCCGAGATTGTTTGCCAGGGTCTTTCTGCAGATATCACTGACTTGATTGAAAGTATGCCTAAAACAAAAATTAAAAATAAAACTTTCAAACAATTTTTCATTTATTTACTCCTATCTACAAATTGATTTCTTTTAACTAACTACATGATTTCAGTTCATACTCTTGATTTCAACCGATGCCTCTTTAAGCCCATCCGAATGTGCTATCAGCCGAATTCTGCCCGACTCGCGTGCCGACCGGAGAATGACCAAGCACCGGCCGTGATAGGCTTTGTGTACTCTATCTTTATAATCCTCAAGACTGTCAAGGTCACCATTGCCTATACCAAGAATCTCTCCCGGACCATCAAGCTCAAATGTCAGCTCACACTCAGCGTCCGGCACACGTACGCCATGGTCGTCTGCAATCTGAACTTCTATGTGACAGATATCCTTGCCGTCCCCGCGAAGCTGAGTCACATCGGGCAACAATTTAATTCGGCTTGCAGGTCCAGCTGTTTTCAATACGTATTCACAAACGTCGGTATCATTTTTACGACCCACAGCCCTAAGGACTCCTGCCTCGTATGGAACTTCCCAGCTCAACAGGCCTTGGACAGCCTCTGAAAGGCGTTTGGTTCCAATGGGCTTGTCGTTGAGTGCTAATAGCACTTCAGGACAATTTGTACAACAAGTGACAATGACTTGCGTATTCTCCGGCCAGTTCCAGTGTTCCTCTCCTCTCATTCCACGAAATCTCATCACGCCTCTACCGCCGGAGACACAGATATAGACCATCGGCTCATCGCTCCACAAGCTCTGGCGGAACCAGCCGATGGGCTTTTTGAATCCACACAAGTC
>CAZVUF010000324.1:0-2593 GCA_964629355.1 uncultured Pirellulales bacterium
TCAATTCGGTATGCTCACGTATTATCTTGATGATAAGAGACTTGGCACTACTGGGGCAACTGACTTCAGTGAATTTCGGGACATGGAAAGATTTTACAGGGAAGCAAAAGAATTATTTGATAAGGACCCTGAATTTGCTGAAAGGTCACGGCAATATGTAGTCAAACTTCAATCTGGTGATAAACATGTATTATTTAATTGGGAAGTGGTAAGAAAATTATCAATAAGCTATTGTCAGGAATTATATGACAGCCTTAGAGTTTCCTTAAAACCTGAAGATGTTCATGGTGAAAGTGAATACAACTCTGATTTGCCTAATGTAGTGCAAGAATTGAAACAAGCGAAGCTTGGTGTTGAATCCGAAGGTGCTATCTGCGTTTTCCCAGAGGGTTTTAAGACGAAAGACGGTGAGTCGCTGCCGTTGATTGTACAGAAGTCCGATGGTGCGTATCTTTATGCGACGACGGATTTGGCTGCGATACGGTATCGTGTCAATGAATTAAAGGCTGACAAAATTATTTATGTCACCGACGCAAGGCAGGCTCTGCATTTCGATATGGTATTCGCTGTGGCGAAAAAAGCGGGATGGGCAAAAGATACAGAACTCGTCCACGTCACGTTTGGGTCGGTACTGGGAGAAAATGGCAAGCCTCTAAAGACCCGTGAAGGCGAAAATGTAAAACTCAAGGACCTCTTAGACGAGGCTGTCGAACGAGCAAAGGCAATCGTTGAAGAAAAGAACCCGGAATTGCCAGCCGAGAAAAAAGACCATATTGCCAGAGCTGTCGGTATCGGCGCGGTCAAGTATGCGGATTATTCCAACAACCGCACAAGCGATTATGTCTTCAGCTTCGATAAGATGCTCGCGATGGACGGCAATACCGCTCCGTATATGCAGTACGCATACGCTCGAATACATTCGATTAAAAATAAGGGTAAGCAGAGAGGAATTAAGGTCGATGAGGAATTGGCTGGAATTAAGCAGCTTAATCTGACCGAGGCTGCTGAGGTTGCTCTGGCTAAGCACCTGCTGCGATACGGCGAAGTAATCGAATCGGCGGCAGCCGATTATCGGCCGAATTATTTGACTGCGTATTTATACGAGCTGGCCCAGAAGTTCAGCGGATTTTATACGGATTGTCCCGTCTTAAAAGCAGAGCCCGATAAAAGGCCGACGAGATTATTGCTTTGCGACCTGACAGCCGAGACAATCCGCCACGGCCTGCGTGAATTACTCGGTATCGAAGTCGTCGAGCAGATGTAACAATCGTTAAATCTTGCAATTCACGGCAAATAGATTAGTCTGTAGTGTGTTGACGACCTTTTTAATTCGATAGACGGGAGTTTGTGCAGAATGTCTTATTCGCTTGAAGAAAAGATACCTAAAGACAAGCTGGCTCAGTTTTGCAGGAAGAACCACATAAGAAAATTGTCTGTTTTTGGTTCTGCTGTTCGAGGGCAGTTGGGTCCGGACAGTGACATAGACCTGTTGGTGGAGTTTGAGCAGGGCTGTACGCCCGGATTGTTTAGTATTGTCCGAATGGAGACGGAGCTTGCAGAATCGCTCGGCAGGAAGGTCGATTTGAGGACCCTCGCGGACCTTAGCCAATATTTTCGCGATGAGGTAATGCGAAATGCCCAGATTCAGTATCAGTCCTGAGATATGGGTTAGACATTGACAGGATTACAGGATGATGCAGGATGGACTAATAAATAAATCAAGGTTAATCCTGTTATCCTGTCCTAAAATTTTGTCAACACAAGACCATAGGCTGGAGACTTGATGGAAAACCGTGAAGAAATACTGATTGCTCAGTATCCCTGTCTTGCTAAAGCCAAACAGTACGGCATAGATATTGTCATGCTGTATGATAATGTGCAGAGGCCGGTCGTCGAAAGAATAAGACGTCATCAAATCGCACTGGATACATTCAAAAAATTACATAAGACTGCTAAACCAAAATGAACTCAGATTTTTACAGTTTGCTTGAAAAGTTAAGTCAGGCCCGAGTGGATTTTGTGTTAATCGGCGGATTCGCGGGTGTCACCTACGGTTGCACGATGGTTACCGAAGATATTGATATCTGCTGCGATTTCAGACCGAACAACTTACTCAAGCTGCAAAAAGCGATTGCCGACCTGAATCCCGTTCACAGGATGACGCCGAACAAAATCCCGCTTAAGCTTACCGAAGAAAACTGTAAAAATCTGAAAAATCTCTATCTCGATACCGACCTCGGCCAGCTTGACTGCGTAAATTACGTCCAGGGTGTCGGTGATTTTGTAAAAGTCAAGGCGCAAAGCAGTTCCATTGCCGTTGACGATGTGAGTTATCTTGTTTTAAACTTAGACGTACTTATCGATGCCAAAAAAGCGATGGGCAGGCCTCGCGATACCGAGGCCGTAATCCAGCTCGAATCTATAAAGGAATTGCAAAATAAAAAGGGACAATAGCAGAAAATGAAAATTGTGCAGAAAAGCTTCAGCATCTCCACAAACAGGCGATGTCAGATGCTCGATATCACGGCTATGGTGCAATCGGCCGTGCGCGATTCGGCGATAAAAAACGGCAATGCGATTGTATATTGCCCGC
>CAZVUF010000325.1:0-2587 GCA_964629355.1 uncultured Pirellulales bacterium
AAAGTATTCGACAAATCGGCCTTTTTTTGCAAAACAAAGCCAATTTATGTAAGGCCGAAATTAACGTAAGCTCTTTTGTGATAAGTGAATAAGAGAATTCTACAATTTTGTAGATATGGGAAAACAAACCCAATCAAAGCCAATTTCAAAACAGAAGGCAGAGGACAGAAAACGGAAGACAGATATCAGAGGACAGAAAACAGAGGACAGATGACGGATGACAGAGGCATGCCCTGTCCGACTACGGCTTGGCGCTCCCGGCTACGGATCGGCGCTTCGCCGAGACGAGAGAGAAGTCGAAGGGGAGGAAGAATTGCTCAATCTTCACTAACTACAGTAATTCTTGGCTTAACTCCCATCCACTGCAGGCCGCCAAGCACGGCCTGAGCGATATTATTGAGGTGGTCGCCTATCTTTTCAACGTTGTCCACCAAGTCAATAAATATCAGGCCTGTCTCAGGCGAGCAAATCCCCTCGGTCATCCGCTGCACATGGCTTCGCCGAAATTCCAACTGCAACTTGTTGAGGTTATTCTCATTACTAAGAGCCGATATAGCTGATTCAGTGTCATTCTTTTCCAGAGCTGCTATGATTCTATCAAACATCTGGTCTATTTGGTTTTTAAGCTGGTCCGCCTCAGCCAGAGCAAATTCACTAAAGGTAAGTTTTTGCTCGATCTTACGCTCAGCGATTTCGACAATATTGACCGCGTGGTCGCCTATACGCTCTAAGTCATTAACCGTGTGCAAAAGAACGGGCAATTCAATAGAAACTTCGTCGGACAAGCGTCTGCTTGACAAGGAGGTAAGATAGGAAGTGATCGCCAACTGGAAAGTATCGACAAAGTCCTCTGTTTCCCTTACCGACTGGAGCGTTCTCATATCATTATCGATGATACCACTGATGGAGCGCATGACAGCCCCTTTAGCTGTTTTTGCCATGCGAACGATTTCGCGTTTTGTCTGCTGCAGCGCTAGTTCGGGCGTGTCCAAAAGGTGCTGCTCAAGCACTAAAGGTCTGACAGCCGCATCGCCGGGTTTCTCAGGCACTAAGCGAATGGTTATTTTGGCTAAAAGTGATGACATCGGCAGAAATATGGCGGAATTAGCAACGTTAAATACGGTGTGGGCGACTGCGATAGACGATGCAATAGTAGTGGGGCCAAGCTCCCAGGGCGAAATGACTTGAACCAGAGCAGAAAACCAACCCAAACGGACGAATGGATAAGCAATCAGACAACCGAGCACATTGAATATTGTATGCGCCCAGGCTGCACGTTTTGCATTCACATTCGTCTGTAGCGCTGCCAACTGCGCGGTAATAGTCGTGCCTATGTTAGAACCGAGAACGAAAGGTATCGACACATCAAGTGCTGTTTGCCAATGGTCGCCAAAAGCCCCTTGGATAGCAAGTATCTGTACAATAGCAATGGCTGCGGAGCTACTTTGAAGCAGCATTGTAACTACAACACCTGCTAAAACAGCTAATGCGATTCGATTACCCAGAGCTACGAAAAGTTCCTGCACTTGAGCGCTTTGTTTTAATGGAGCGAAAGCATCCTTCATAAAACCAATGCCCAGGAACAACAAACCGAAGCCTAATATAATCTGGCCGATGTTTTTGGTTTTTCGTGTTCTACCGCTGAGATTCATCAGAAAGCCAAAACCTATCGCTGGCAGGACGTAGATTGTGATGTTGAATGCTCCAATCCCAGAGATAGAGACCAGCCAGGCTGTCGCGGTAGTACCTACATTGGTTCCAATAATTACGCGTATCGCCTGCTCAAGGGTGAGAAGCCCCGCATTGACTAAGCCAATAACCATGACAGTCGTGGCGGAACTGGACTGAATTAAAGCGGTAATCGCCGCTCCTACGAGAAATGCTACAAGAGCTTTTTTGGTTATAGATTCGAGTATTCTCCGCAGTTTCTGCCCTGCAACTGCCCTTAAACCATCGGACATTAACCTCATGCCAAACAGGAATAGACCCAAACCGCCGATGAGACAGAAGACTGTTTCTCTAATCATATTGGTTCTTTACAAAACCCTTAAAGCCCGAGAACCCCAAAGGGATGGCTGCTTTTACTTGCTTTCGCTCAAGAGGTCAAGGAACTTTTTATCATTGCCGGAAAATAAACCTATCTTTAGAAATTATACGCAGTCGATACACACTTGCTTTGAATACGTAGATGTTTGTCGCTCCCTCACCCACCAGACTTCGACGAGTTCAGTCGAGTCACAGTGGATGGCTCTGATTTGAGCGAATCCTGCAGGCTTCAGAGTTCGGTCTCCACCCCTTCAGACTCATCTGTCTCGGCTCCGCCGGTGTCCGATTCTGGCTTTGTCTCGTCTTGCTGTTTCTTCTCGGTCGGTTGCTCAGCCGGTGGCTGGACCACCTTTGGCTCATCCTCAAGTAAATCCGATAGCTTCTTCGTCAAATTTTGAGCTTTCCAGTCTGCGATCTCGTAAATCCATCCCTGATGTTCGGTGGTAAATTTCTTTGCCTTGTCACGGGCCAACAGCTTAGCTTCCTTCTTTTTCAGCTCTTCCTCGGATTCGCCCTCTTTCTTTATCGTGACAGGTGTTGT
>CAZVUF010000326.1:0-2572 GCA_964629355.1 uncultured Pirellulales bacterium
AATATCTCAAACGCCGGCGCTGCCGAAAAGACAGACGAAAAATCCTGATATACCGAACAGAAAAAGACAAAGCTATGGAAAGGAAATATGTAGAGGTATCGCAGGAGATGACCAGATTGTTTTATAAGGATTTCTCAAAAGAGGAGATTGATCATTTGGAGAACGGTCTGAAGCGGGTCCTTGATAACCTTATAGAATTCGAGATGAATTTGGACCAAAGCAGAGAAGATTAAAAAAATGAACCAGCAGGAGCCAAGAAAATTTAACGGCTTTTCGCCACAAACTCTTAAATTCCTTCGAGGTCTCAAGGCGAATAATAACAAAGCCTGGTTCGCAGCGCATAGGAACGATTACGAAGAGTATGTACTGGAACCGTTACGAAACCTCGTTATCGATTTGGGAGAATTTATGCTTGAGATTGATCCGTATTTTGAAATAGCTCCTGTGGTGAACAAGACAATTTCACGGATTTATCGGGACACAAGATTTTCCAAAGATAAATCGCCTTTCAGAAGCAAAGTGTGGATAACCTTTAAGAACCATAGCAGGGATTGGACAACGCTTGTATCAGGTTATTTCTTTGAGATTTCTCCGAATTCATATAGATATGGGATGGGATTTTATAATGCTGCACCAATTGTAATGAGTAAATTTCGAGAGATGATTGACATCAAGCCAAAAGAGTTCTTGCAGGCAATTTCTTTTTTCCTGAAACAAAAGACTTTTGTTTTAGAGGGCACCAAATACAAGAGAATAATTGACAACAGCAAGTCCAGAGAAATCCAGGACTGGTATCAGAGAAAGAATTTGTATCTGGTTTGCAATAGAAAGATAGATGACATTCTTTTCAGCAGCAAGTTGGTTGATGATTTGGTCTCTGATTTCAACCTGGTTGCTCCTCTTTATCATTATTTACAGAAGATAGAATTTAGTGAAACAAACAACAGCCACGATGGCTATTGAAAGGTGTCCGAACCCAATCAGCATCGAAAATACACTATTTCACCCGGAGCTAAATTTC
Organism: uncultured Pirellulales bacterium; assembly: GCA_964629355.1. Taxonomy (GTDB): domain Bacteria; phylum Planctomycetota; class Phycisphaerae; order Sedimentisphaerales; family Anaerobacaceae; genus CAZVUF01. The sequence goes on from CAZVUF010000326.1 coordinate 1,022, forward strand.
AAAAATGGAGTTTGCCTGCCAGCCTGACAGGATAGCTAAGGCCCGGCTGCAATTTTGCCATATTAAGCAAGAAACCGTTTCTGTCACGTAACTACTTCTTTAACAAGTACTTGTGACGGCAAGGTGTTACGGCATCTCCCTTGGCACGATATTTGCTCATATTCAATGGGAAGTTATTGATATGGTTTCGAACTTGTCAAAATTTGAAGAGATAAATCTTTTAGCCAGCGGTGCAAATTGGGCTTGGCCTCAGGCTCTACACGACATCCTCAGACCAAGAGGGGTCAATCTGCTTATGTTTGATGATCCCCATGAGTTCGTCCATATCATCCACAACAGGCGAATTCACACCACTATCGTGGATATGGATTCGGAAAAATCGAACTGGTTGGCAGTGATAAAGATTATTCGTATGGATTGTCCGATGCTGCCATGCATCTTATTGACAAGCACTGCGAACGAGATCGTCCTCGTCAAGGCGTTGCAGCTCGACGTCTTTGGCGTGATTGATAAGCCGGTAGATATGAGTCTTCTTCGGCAGGTGTTAAACAGATTATTTCTGAAAAAATATAACAGCGATATTTTTGCGGAATGAAGTTTGATGGTGTGCAAAGCACGCCCTACAATAAAAATATTACATAAGTAAGAACAAACCATAGTAGTTTTTTTGAAAGGAGTAAGTACAAATGAAGATTCGGCCATTGGCAGATAAGGTGCTTGTCGAGCGTGTCGAGGCAGAAAACAAAACAGCCGGCGGGATAGTTTTACCGGACACCGCTAAGGAAAAACCACAAAGAGGAAAAATCATAAGCGTCGGCGAAGGTAAAATACTCGACGATGGGACGCGAAAAGAAATGCAGGTCAAAAAAGGCAATCTTGTGCTCTTTACAAGCTACGCTGGTACAGAAATAAAAATTGACGGTAAAGAGTACCTGATTATGGATGAGTCGGATATTATGGCAGTCATTGAGAAATAAGACCAGCCAAACTCATCCGTCGTATTAACTCCATTCTCCGATGGGCTAATGTGAAGAAGAAATACGGAAATTGAAAAGATTTTTGAATTTAATTGAAAAGGAGAAGGCAAAACATGGCAGCCAAAAAAATAGCTTATGGTACTGATGCACGCGGGGCTATTCTGGAAGGTGTGAAGAAACTATCTAAAGCGGTTAAGATAACGCTCGGACCCTGCGGCAGAAATGTAATACTGGAAAAATCGTTCGGCTCGCCGACCGTCACCAAAGACGGTGTCACGGTGGCCAAAGAAATCGAGCTGGAAGACGCCTACGAGAACATGGGCGCACAAATGGTAAAGGAGGTGGCTTCAAAAACATCCAATGTGGCCGGCGACGGGACAACAACAGCCACAATTCTGGCTGAGAGCATCTTCAGCGAAGGTCTCAAAAACATCACCGCTGGCGCCAATGCCATGCAGGTTAAAAACGGCATCAACCGGGCTGTAGAGGCAATCGTGGAGGAGCTGCAAAAGATGAGCATATCTGTTGATTCCAGCAAGCAAATCGAACAGGTCGCAACCTGCTCGGCAAACCA
>CAZVUF010000327.1:0-2571 GCA_964629355.1 uncultured Pirellulales bacterium
TTGACCATTTAATTCTGATAGGTACTCCGCTGGAAGTCACGCGATATGTCTGTTTTATACTGGTTATAGCCGGTGCCGTCCAATTGGTTGAAATGTATGTGCGAAAATTCTTCCCTGGGCTATATGAGAGCTTTGGCATATTTTTGCCGCTGATTACTACGAACTGTGCGATTTTGGGTTTGTGTCTGTTTATAAACCTTTGGGCTATTGACAACCTGCTCGAAGCGGTGGTTCTCAGCTTTGGTGCAGGCATCGGCTTTACTATGGCAATCTGCATTATGGCGGGTATTCGAGAAAACTTGAATTTAGCCGATGTGCCGCAGTGTCTCAAAGGTGCACCGATTACGCTGATTACCGCCGGGTTGCTGGCGATGGCCTTTATGGGTTTTGCAGGAATGATACGATGATTTTGGCCGATCTTTATCAGATATGGAATAGTGCCTGGCCAGCGGGGCTTACGATGCTTGGCCTGGGAAGCGGTTTTGCAATAGTGCTACTAATAGCAAAGGAAAAACTGAAAGTTGAAGTTGACCCTAAGGTGGAACAAGTTTATGAGGTCCTGCCGCACTTGGATTGTGGAGCTTGTGGTTTTGGCGGCTGTGCCCAATACGCAAAGGCTGTTATGCAGAAACCAGAATTGATTGGCAAATGCTCACCGGGCGGGCAGCAAACCTCTGCAAGAATCGCTGAGATTCTGAATATTCATGTTCGGACGGATGGTTTTCCTTTTCGTCCTGTTGTGCACTGTCGTGCGCATAATGCCGACAAGACGTATTACGCGAAATATCAGGGCATACAAAGCTGTATAGCTGCAAACGCGTTGGCTCCGGTGCAGGCTTGCAAGTTCGGCTGTGTTGGCTTTGGTGACTGCACGAGAGCCTGCAAGTTCGATGCACTTCACATTATTGATGGCTTAGCCGTCGTTGACTACGAAAAATGCACCGGCTGTACAGCCTGTTCAAAGGCCTGTCCGCGGAATTTGATTGAGATGGTTCCGTTCCGTTACGAAAATATGATGACTGTTGCCTGCAGCAGCAGAGAAGCCGGCAAAGTGACACGCTCGATGTGCAAGGTAGGCTGCATCGGCTGCGGGCTGTGTGTAAAACAGAGCGATGTTTTCACGGTTGAAGATAATTTGGCTCGAATGAATTACGAAAAATATCAGCCTAACGAGCAGACAGAGGCCGCGATGAACAAATGCCCGACAGGCGTTATTGTCTATCGCGGCAAAACCGCCCCCGAACCTCGTCAACCCAGCAAAAAAACCGCTGAAAAGATAAGCACCTAAGCAAAAGCAGGTTGCATGTCTTTAGAAGATTACTTTATGTATTTGTCTACCCCGCTGGTTTTTATAAGCTCATTTTTCGGCCGTGAAATTATTAAGATTGCTTCTGTGTTTGGCAGTTTTTCAATTAAGGCGAGGCCCATATCCATCCCCATTACACTGACCGCTGTAGCCAGCGCATCGGCATCGGTAGTATTATCCGCGATAATAGTCACGCTGGATAGACCCTCCGTACTTGTTCCGGTTTGGGGGTTTATGATATGACTGTAGCGTTTATCCTTTATTAGAACGAACTGCTGATAATCGCCGCTGGTGGCAATAGCCTGATGTGTTAATTTCAGCTCCAGCAAAATATTATCTTCACCAGCACCGCTGTTGGTGCTTGGGTTCTGTAAACCAATTATCCAACTCTCCTTACCGTGTGGAGCTGTGCCGAAGCAGCGAATGTCACCGCCTATATCTACCATTGCTCCGACCGCCCCGGCTTTTTGCGCAGCTTCAATTGCCTTATCAACAGCATAGCCTTTTGCTATACCGCCGAGATCCAGTCTCATACCCTCTACTGTAAAGCTGACTGTTTTATTGGTGTCATTTAATTTCAGCTTCTCAAAACCAACTTTTGCTTTGGCCTGTGCAATTTCTTCTTCGCTGGGTGCTGTTTCTGTTTTTTCCGATGAATGAAACAAATCTACCGAAGGCCCAACGGTAATATCAAAGGCCCCGTTGGTTAGTTTGCTGAACTCGACGCTTCGCTTTAAGACTTCATACAGCGAATCGCTTACCTCAACTGCACGCTTAAAGCCGTCGCGGTTCACAATACTTAGTTGCGAATCACTTTTGTATCTGCTCATCAGATCGTCAACCTTGTGGATTTCAGCAAAGGCAGCATCAACACATTTATTTGCGGCATTGCGATCTGCCGCGATAACGACAACATGAGCAAATGTCCCCATGACAAGTCGGTAATTGCTATCGATCTCGATAGGGCCTTTGGGGATTAAAGTGTATAACGCTATAACTAATAAAACACCGAGGATTATAAAAAGGATTCTGCTGTTTTTCGTATTCATAAGACGTTTCCTGAAATAACCGCATTGATAATTAATAACAGTACAATAATCAATAGAAAATAGTCGGCAGTCAATTTATAATGTCGCTGTGAATAAAAAAGATGTAAAAATATTGACTGAAAGGGTTGAACGGGAATTTTTGCCGTTTGTTCGCAGACCCAGCAGATATATCGGCGGCGAGATAAACCAAATCAAAAAAGACCTCTCGCGATGCGA
>CAZVUF010000328.1:0-2534 GCA_964629355.1 uncultured Pirellulales bacterium
AGGTGGATGATTTGTTCAATCCGGATACTATGCGGTTTCCGAGCAGTCAGCCGATCTATTTCCTGATTATGACCGAGGCTGAACGAGCCCGATTGGCGGATATTGGTCACGAGGAAAGTGGTGATAACGATGAAAGATACTCAGATGCTCAAATGAATGGAACGTTCATAAGCATTGACGGTGTCGATATGAAGCTGCGTTACAATGTTGGAATCCGCAACCGCGGTGAAGGAACTCGCGGCAATCCACCTAATAATTATCGAGTAAACTTTCGTCACGATGATCCATGGAAGGGCATCACTGCAATCAATATTAACAGCAAGTATACATACCTTCAGTTGGCCGGCAGTGCAATCTTTCGTATGGCAGGATTATTAGCAGCCAACGCTACTGCTGTGCAGGTCAGGGTCAACGGCCAGGATTTGTCCGAATACGGGCAGAAGATGTACGGTTCGTACGTCTGTTTAGAAGTTTACGACAGCGATTGGGCTGAGCGTCACATTCCCGACGACAGTGACGGGAATATGTACAAAGCATCACATTGGCCCTGGACAGCAGATTTGAGCTACCTAGGCACCGATCCTGCCGATTATGTCGATGCGGGCTACTACAAACTGACGAATGAAGCACAGAACGACTGGACGGATCTATTTAACCTGACAAATGTGCTGGACAACGAGCCGCCTGTCACCTATGTACAAGAGGTTAACCGTGTTCTTAATGTACAGCAGTGGCTACGTTGGTTCGCCGTAAATTCGTTGATCGGTAATAACGAAAACGGCTTAGCTAACGGGGTTGGTGATGACTACCGGATGTACCGCGGTGTAGAGGACCCGCGCTTTGTACTGCTGATCCATGATCTGGATACTATTCTACATATAGCTCACGAAATTCCCAGCACGAGCCGGTCTATATTCTACGCTGCCGATCGTGGAGATTTGCCGGTCGTGCGACGCTTCCTGAAGCATCCTGTATTTGTAAGTGAGTACTATGCCCAATTTGCAAACTTGATCGAAACTGTCTTTTCGCCTGGGCAATTGAGTCCGTTGCTCGACCAGCTTTTAGGCGACTGGATTCCACAGTCAATGATAGACGACATGAAGCAAAAAACTTCCGAGCGTATTGCCAATGTCATCCAACAAATCCCACTAACTTTCTCCATCAGCAGCGATTTAAGAATGTCTGGCGGATTCTATTATACAGACACAAGCCCAGTATCCCTCTATGGCACGGCTAATGCAATCCTGGTTCGCTCGGTGTTGGTGAATGGCCAATTGGCCGACTGGTCACCGCTGGAAGGTATATGGTCTATTGGAGAAAGTATCGCTTTGAACCCAGGCATCAATCGTGTTGTTGTTCAAACATTCGACGGCCCCGAAGGTACCGGCAGAGAGTTGGAACGTGGATACATTGACATCTGGTGCATTGATGGTGATATGGAAGAAATTTCCGGTGTGCTTGCAGAGGATAGGATTCTAAACGCCGCTTCTGGTCCCTGGCATGTGACGGATGACATCGTTGTACCCACCGGAGTCACGCTGATAATTGAGCCGGGTACGACACTCTTCTTTGATTCCGGCGGAGGCATTACTGTTGACGGTGGTCGGCTAATCATGGAAGGCTCCCAATACCAGCGCATTCGGCTGACACATGTTCCTGGTATCGGCTCAAGTTGGAAGGGTTTGACATTTAGCAATTCAATGCAAGATAACCGGCTGTGCTATGTCGATATGGACTTTGGCGATGGTCAGGGTCGGTCAATCAGCATAGATTATTCGCAGGTGCTGATCGATAATATGACATGGGCGGGCACTAATAATATTATTCTTGATATGCAGCATCCCTCAGTAATTGTACGAAATAGTTTTATTCCTGGTGTTAGTTCCGAGCCTATTCATGGGCTATATATGGAGGCAGACGAGTATCTGATCCTTGAGGGCAATGTATTCGGTGCCGGTCTCGGCAGTGGAGACATTATTGATTGGGATACATCAGATAACGGAAAGCCTTACTTTATTGCAATCAATAATGTTTTTCTCGGTGGTGGAGATGATGGCATCGATGTAGATGGAACGGATGCCTATATCGAAGGCAATTTATTTATGAACTTCCACAGCTCAGATTCATCGACAACATCCAATGCCGTCTCAGGTGGCCAGGCTTATTCAGGGGCTCCCAATCGGTCGGACATGACGTTGGTACGTAATACATTTGTAGGCACCGATCACGCTTTGCTTATCAAGGGAGAAGCCTATGCTACGATAATTAATAATGTCTTTGTAGATTGTAAAGACTCAGTGATTCAGTTCTGGGAGCCGCAAGGAAGAAGTCCTCATGGTCCCGCCAAGGGGGCATACATCGATGGGAATATCTTCTGGAAGTTTGACCATCTTTTTAATCATCAGTTCCCTCATCAAGAGCCAGGAGGTGAGCAATACTCTGACCCCGATATTGTCATCAATAATTCCATTATTCCATCAGAGTTTCACTATCTGGGCGAAGGCAATATCGATGCAGACCCTCTCTTTGTGAAG
>CAZVUF010000329.1:0-2505 GCA_964629355.1 uncultured Pirellulales bacterium
GCTGCTGCCTGTGGAGATGGCCCAGTCGATGCAGCATACGAGGCGATAAGAGAAGCTACAGGCCTGTCACCGAAGCTCGAAAGCTATTCGATTCGTGCTATCACCGGCGGCAAAGAAGCTCTCGGCGAAGCGACCGTTAGAATCACCGACAACGGCAGGACATTTATTGGCAGAGGCATCTCGACAGACATTATAGAAGCAAGCGCAAAGGCCTACGTCGATGCGATTAACCGCATGGTTGCAGTTCAGAATAAAGGCCAAGAGCCGAATCTCAAAGTTGAACTGTAGTGAAAGAAATGCAAGAGAAAATCGGATGACGCAAACTCAAGATTCTAAATGGAGAAAAAAGAACAAGTGGGAATGACCCTCCAATACCCTTCGGGCTATGGAGGACAGGTAATACAGAATTAGGATAAATATTATGGGGATGACTATTACTGAAAAGATTTTAGCAAAAGCGGCTGGGAAAGAAAGAGTTCAGCCGGGTGAGCTTATTGATGCGAAGCTTGACGTTGTGCTTTTTATAGATGTCACCGGGCCGGCGGCTGTTTCAATGCTCGAAGCACGAGGTATTGACAAAGTATTCGACAGAGAAAAAATTATTGTAACACCCGACCACTTTCAGCCGGCAAAAGACATCAAAAGCGCCGAGCTGCATAAACGGCTCGACGACTGGGCAAGGCGGCACAAAATAAAATACTACTACAAGCTCGGTCGAGCTGGTGTATGTCACGCGCTGCTGCCGGAGCAGGGACATATTCGGCCCGGCGAAGTCATCATCGGCCCAGATTCGCACACCTGCACATACGGGGCATTCGCCGCTTTTAGCACAGGAGTCGGCTCGACCGACCTTGCAGCAGCGATTGCTACAGGAAAGCTCTGGTTCCGTGTGCCTGAGTCAATGAAATTTGTCCTTCATGGGAAACTCGGTCATGGCGTTTACAGCAAAGATGTGATTCTTACTGTTATTGGCAGGATCGGAGTCGATGGTGCGCTCTATAGGGCGATGGAGTTTGTCGGCCCGGCCCTCGCCGATATGTCGATGGAATCAAGAATGACCATAACAAATATGGCCATCGAAGCCGGTGCAAAAAGCGGCATCATCGACTTCGACAATGTCACAAAAAAGTATCTTGATGAACACCTTAAAGACAAAAAAGAGTACACTGTTTTTGAATCAGATAAAAATGCTGAGTATATTTTAGTTGAGGAATTTGACTGCTCAAAGATAGAGCCGATGGTTGCTTTGCCGCATCTGCCCAGCAATGCTGTTCCTGTCGCCGAGTGTGCAGGCAAAAAAATGGACCAGGCCTACATCGGAAGCTGCACGAATGGCAGAATCGAAGACCTGCGAATTGCCGCAAAAATCCTCAAAGGAAAACAGGCTGCTATCCGCACGATTATTGTACCGGCTACGCCGACAATCTGGAAGCAGGCAAAAGATGAGGGCCTTTTCGATATATTTTACGATGCAGGCTGTGTTGTTTCTGCACCGACCTGCGGAGCATGCCTTGGTGGTTTTATGGGCGTTTTAGCAGAGGGCGAAAAGTGCGTTAGCACAACGAACCGCAACTTCGTTGGCCGAATGGGACATCCGAAAAGCGAAGTTTATTTAGCCAGTCCCGCCACCGCAGCAGCAAGTGCAGTAGAAGGGAAAATAACCGATCCAAGAAAATACCTATAGTGTAAAGACTGGATTCCTGCTTTTGCAGGAATGACACATTCGAGTAAGGATGGACAATAATGACTAAAGCACACGTTTACAAACGAGACCATATAAATACGGATGAGATTATTCCGGCTCGGTATCTCAATACAGACGACGAAGCTGAACTGGCTAAGCACTGTTTAGAAGATTTGGACGCGGAGTTTGTCAAAAAGGTCAAGAAAGGCGACGTAATTGTCGCCGGCGAAGATTTCGGCTGCGGCTCATCGAGAGAACACGCCGTTTGGGCGATTCGCGGTGCAGGTGTGCAGACCGTAATCGCCAAATCCTTCGCCAGAATCTTCTATCGCAACGCTATCAACAATGGCTTTTATATTATCGAGTCACCACATGCTCCAGATGGAATTGATGATGGTGATGAACTTGAGATCGATTACAAAAAAGGTACCATTAAAGTTATTAACAAGGGCGTTAGTTACAGCTTTCTACCGCTGCCTGGATTTGCACTAGAAATAATCGAAGCCGGCGGACTATTAGAACATATAACAAAGACTCATAAGTAACAACGAAGGAGACTCAGAAGTGGCAAAGACGTATAATATTGCGGTAATACCCGGTGACGGAACCGGGCCGGAAGTGACGGTTGAAGCAGTAAAGGTATTAAAGACTGCGGCGGGCAAATTCGGCTTTAAAGTCGATTTGACCGTTTTTGATTTCGGCGGCGAAAGATTTAAAAAGACAGGCGAGACTCTGCCCCAAAGCGGCCTCGAAGAGCTGCGCAAATTCGATGCGATTCTGCTCGGTGCTATCGGTCATCCTGATGTGCCGCCAGGAATCCT
>CAZVUF010000330.1:0-2480 GCA_964629355.1 uncultured Pirellulales bacterium
GCGTTTGTTTATGTTTTTGGCAGGAGCTTAGGTAAAATAACCGGAAGCTGGTTCGGAGCCTATGTCTCGAACTCCCCGGGCACCGTACGCAAGTATCTTGGAATCTGCCTGTTCAGCCAAGCGGGGGTCGCAATCGGATTATCAATCTTGGCCAGCGAACAATTAGGCGGCTCATTTGGCCAAGCTGTCACGTTAATTATCACTTCCACGACTTTTCTGGTTCAGGTGATAGGGCCGCCGCTTGTTAAAGTCGGGGTCACGAAAGCCGGTGAAGTCGGACTTAATGTGACAGAGCAAGACCTTATTCAGAGCTATCATGTCGCCGACGTAGTGGATACGAAAGTACCGGTTGTTTCAGCCGGCATGTCTCTACGCGAACTCATCACGTTAGTCGGCGGCACCGACAGCTTTTATTATCCCGTCGTGAATGACACAAGGCAGTTGATAGGCGCCATCACGCTGAGCGGTATTAAAAATACATTTGCAACACAGGAGCTAAACGATTGGCTCGTAGCGCTTGATATAATGGAGCCTGTTATCGCAAAGATGACTCCGGATATACCATTATCAGAAGCATTAGAAAACGCTAACCGACTATATACAGAATACGTACCAGTTGTAGCCTCACAGCAGGATGACAGTTTTGTGGGTCTGCTGGACTGTCGTGCGGCACACAGACAGCTTTCAGCAGAAGTGTTGTCACGGCAGGAAAAAGCTGATAATATACCTGGTTTTGAGACAACATTGGGCGGCTGATGGAGGGGAAGTTATAAAGAAATGTCCCTTTAGCGTTTACTGCTACCTCATCACAAGACAGCTATGTTCTCAATTAGCAGAATTGATGAAAGTATTGGGGCCGGAATAATTCATATATTTTCTGCCATGGTTAAGCTATATATGCAGTTGTATACGATAATTGGCAGAATAATAATTCGCTCGTTTTCTTGACAGGCGCGGGTCGATATGCTAATAATAAATGTGTCCTAAACAGGACAGGCTTTTATATGTTGTAGAGCTACTATTGCCTTTTGTGGTGTTTTCTTACCAGATTAATTACAAGGATTCGTCAAGGCGACGGAAAAATGGAATCTCTGGCAGCGGAAATCTGAAAGGAGAGTGTTTATGGCTGAGGACATTTATCTGTATTTGTCGATGACGCCTGAAGCTCTTATTGCATCAATGCTACATCCAACGGCGTTCGGCATCTATTTGGCAGTGGGCACAAAGAAGCGGTCTCGTGGGCAGGCTATGTACTTTGACCTCAAAAGTGACTTTCGGAGTGATTACTTCAATTTAGCGAGCATTGCTGATCGCTGTGTACGACATCCAGATGACAAGCCCAAGCACTCCGTATATATAAGTATTTATCGAGTCTTAGAACACATTCCCCTTGAAGCCATCAATAACTTATATCTTGCAACCAGGGATGGCCGGGTACTTGAGCTTCAACAAGGGCAGATACCTTCGCTACATGCGGTGAAATATCATCTTTACAAGGAAATTTGCCCCGTTCACCCTCTGATTGCCAGTTCGCTGGATCCGATGCAGTTTTGTCAGCTTATTACAGACCCATCGAGGCCGATTTATGTGCCGAGGATATGCTTTGTCGAGATGGACTTGGGAAAGCTAGCCGATGACCCGCACAATGGCTGCGCTGACAACCTACCCTATAACCATTCGGATCACATCCGCGACTGTCTGCTGCAATTGGAAAAGCAGGAGAAACATACCAAAACCGTTGATAGAATAGAACCGTTGGAATACTGCTACCGTTCCATAAAAAGTGGTTTCTTCCTCGGCGACCAACATGGCCTATTATATTTCCCATTTCCATCTGTTGATGAGCTGGAGAGTACCTACCATAAATGGTGGCGCTCGGCTGCCGTTTAAGAGCTTCAGGCTCAATCCCTCTATTAATAGGCAGCTCAATATAGAATATTTAACTTTTGTAGCTTTAAGCAAATATGGGAGATTCTTTGATTTTCAAAACTGCTATTTGTTTGCCCATCTGTTAGCGTAGAAATGTTGTCACGGCAGCAAAAAGCCGATAATATAACTGTAGGCTAATTGTAGTGAGCGAATTAGCGAATTAGAGGATTAGTTAATTAGTTAGGCAATGGTATTCTAATTCACTAATTCACTAATCAACTAATTCACTAATATGTTCTCTTTTGGAAAAGATAAAAAGCTAGTCAGTGATAAGCAATTCAAAGCTGTTTTAGCCCGCAATATACGCGTCAGCAATGCCATGCTTACACTATATATGGCAGAAAATGAATGCGGCTATCCAAGGCTGGGTGTTTCTGTCGGCAGAACCTGTGGTAATGCGGTAGTACGAAATCGATGGAAACGGCTGTTACGTGAGGCCTTTAGGCAAAATCAAGACAAGATTCCGGCTGGCTTTGATTACTTACTTATGATTTCATATCAATGGTTAAAAAAAACAGCTAAAGTAGAACAACCATCGTTTGAACAGGTAA
>CAZVUF010000331.1:0-2470 GCA_964629355.1 uncultured Pirellulales bacterium
GCTTATATGATTGCTCGAAAGACATGGATTTATGTCCAATCTGCTACGAGATTTGTCCTCATTCTGAAGCCCTTTTGCTAAGGAGCTTAAGTTTCGTTGCAGATGCGCCAATCAAAAACGAGGCGTTGGGCTATTACCGAAAGATTGTGCTTGCCCAAGCTGTAAATCCAAAGCTAAGAGAGCAAAGCCACGGAGGTGCTGTTGTTACCGCACTCTTGAAATACGGCATCGAAACCAAGTTTTTCGACAGCGCCATAGTCTCACAGGCTGAACCCGAGAACCCGACTAAACCTAAGCCTTCGGTAGCCTTAGTGCCCGATGATATACTCTCAGCGATAGGAAGCAAGTTCTTTCCTTCCTCAGTCGCTAAAGCTTACGGAAGCGCAGTGTATGGACATGGAAAAACAGATATAGCTTTCGTCGGAGTACCCTGTCATGTGCTGGCGCTTCGCAAGATGGAGGCGTGGCAACATAAAATCATTGGCAACTTGAAGATAACGATTGGGCTTTTCTGTTTCGGAACATTTTCGCTTAGCTCCTTGTTGGAGTATATAACACAGAAATACAAAATCAAGCCTTCAGACATCAAAGGAATGCATTTATCTTCAAAGTTTGAAGTTCAAACCGAAAATGATGTCATCCAGATTCCGTTGTCTGAGATTGAAGACCACATTCTGCCTAGCTGCCGTACATGCACGGATTTCACCTCTGAGCTGGCAGACATATCTGTTGGAGGAGCATATCCTCTGCAGGACTGGTCAACCGTTATAATCCGAACTAAGGCTGGAGAAGACTTCTTTTATAAAGCAGTCGAAAACGGTATCATTAACACGTGGGTTATCGAGCAGGAGCCAAAAGTCTTTGAGCGAATAGTGGTAGCAGCGATGCAAAAGAGAACAGAAGCTCTCAAGGAAGCTAAGGAAATGGAAGAGGTTTATGGTTATCTTCCTGTTTTATTACTTAGAGAAACAGAGGCTCTAGCTCATATCAAGATTGAAGAGATAATGGCGAAGAACATTAAAACCGTGCCGCAGGATATGACGGTCAGCCAATTCTTAGATTTTGTGGCTAAACATCATCACATCGGCTATCCGATGATAAATGAAAAAGGTGAACCTGCTGGGTGGGTTACCTTGGAAGAAGCGGCAAGTGTTGCAAAAAAGAAGAGGGACGCAACGCTTGTCGGTCAAATAGCGCGACGGAAACTCGTTGTCGCTTACCCTGACGAAACTGCGCTGGAAGCGTTCAAGAGAATGAGTGAAAACGAAACAGGGCGTGTCCTCGTTTTTGACCGGGAGAATCCCAAAAAACTTTTGGGCATAGTTACTAAAACAGATCTGATGCATACGTTGACAAAACAATATTAAAATGCTCATCTAAAATGTAATTTATTGACAAGAAGCATGAAACTTATGGATGAGAACTGGTTATTGCCCCGTCAAGACTTGCCTGGAAACAATAATATTATTAAGTGATGCAACATATTTATGGCATTAATAAGGTTGCCGAACATGGCAGAATGCAGTGTGCCAAAAAAAAGGATTGACTCTTTAACTGTTACGCTGTTGGTTATAATAGCAATTCTGGCGATTTTGGGCACTATCTTTACTCCAAGAAGTGACGAGTTAATCTCCGGTATTGACGACGTCATCTTTATACTGCTCACTGCAGCCACCGACGTTCTCTACCTGCTTGGCGGCTTAGTAATATTCTTCGGTGCCTTGCTCGTAACAATTCGATTCATACAATGCAAGCTGGGAGACCCTTACCAACCATCTTGTGTTACGCGTTACCTCTCTGGGTACTTGACGCTGAGCCTAGAATTCTTCATTGGTGCAGAAATCATAAAAACAACGGTCACACGAACGTTCGAAGAATTCTCAGTGCTTATACTTATAATCGTCAGCAGAGGTCTTTTCAGCTTAATCCTGTACTTGGAACGAAGATGGCATGGCGGAACAGAAACAGAATAAACATTGTGCCTCTAATACGCTGCGTTTCTATCTTTCCTCATAATTTTAGGCGATAAGACCGTGATTTATGCTGGATTTATTGGTCAAGATTTAAATCTGTGTTGCGTCTTCCATAAAGACTAGCTCGGAGTCCTATGGTTACGACAAGAAACTCAGCACATAGAGATACTACTAATTTCGACGGCGAGGAGAGCCTTCTTTTAGATGAGTTGATCTTAATTTTAAAAAGTAATGAACATGCGACTAGTATGTATAGCGATATGCTTAAATATGTTCATGAAAAACCCCGTTGTTATAACATGTGTGAAAAAGGCACGGGCGCCAACTGTGCGAGTTATAAAAAAGCTCTTGAGGCAAAATTGATGGTTAATACCGAAATTATCAAGGGAGGCAAATCATTTGTTTGTTGAGTCTCTAATCGCTTTCCTGTTAATCTTGGCCACTGCCTTTTTCATCTACGTGCTTGGTCGTCGCGCCGCACCCAAACATGCACAAAG
>CAZVUF010000332.1:0-2468 GCA_964629355.1 uncultured Pirellulales bacterium
ATTCGCGAAGAGCAACAGAAAGGCTCATCCGTTGGAACCGCCATAAAAAACGGCTACCAAAAAGCATTTAGCGCTATCTTTGATTCCAACCTGACAACCATTATCTCAGCAGCGATTCTTTACTGGGTCGCTTCTGAAGACATAAAAGGTTTTGCTATAGTTCTTATGCTCGGCCTTGGTTCAAGCATGTTTACAGCCCTTTTCGTAACTCGAGTAATTTTTGATTGGCTGGTGTCAAAGCGGCTGATTAAAGAACGTCTTTTTATGCTGCAGCTTATCCGCAAACCGAATATAAACTGGATGAGCTATAGACCGGTTTTTCTAACTATCTCCACCATATTATCTGTAGGTGGTCTAACTATTTTCTTCACCAGAAACGATGTTGAAAACAACAAATATGACATCGAATTCACCGGGGGAACAAGTGTACAAATCAACCTGAAAGAAGGTGCGAATCTGTCCCGGCAGGATGTGGAAGACAGAATATATAAGATTGGCCTTGACCTTTCAAATCCCGCTCTGGCTGCATCAAATGTCTATAGCATCGGCAAAACAGGCAAGTCTTATGAAATAACTACAACCGCTACAAATAAAACCAGTGTTACTGTCACTTTCCCTCAATCTGAAGGTCAAGCCCAATATACGGTTGACGGCATAACCGCCGCAATTACAAAAGCGCAGGCTGAATTAGACCGCAAGTTAGGCAATTTGACAGTAACACAAACCAGCACAGAAAATCCTTCATTTGTGATATACACGAGCGAAATAAGCCCATCATTGGTCGAAAATGTGCTGGCTTCGGCTTTTCCGAAAGCCAGTATCTCAGAGCCAAAAATAGACGAAGTGGTTAATGATGCGATAAAAACTGCTTTTGCAGACGAATTGGAAATACAGCAAAATCTGATACCTGAAATAACATCAAAGGAAAAAGTAACTAATGAACTTGTTGATTCTTACCCGGAAATTGCTGATTTTCTGGGCGGTATCAAAATCGAATGTAGAATCAAAAGAGCTGCCACGGTACAGGATATCGACCAAAGGCTGAAGCTTTTACGATTCAAGCCTGACATGCAGGCACTTGATTGGAACTCTTATAAAATCCTCAGCCCAAATCTGAGAGCACCGGACCCAAACCAGCCAATCAATTCCTTTGTCTATCTCAGCGTTGAGGAAGAAGCGGGATTGCGAGAGCTAACAGAGGACGAACGGACACAATTCGTTGAAAACGAAACGACCAGGGTTACAGCCGCCTGTGAGATTGAGACGTCTCTACCACGAGTGACACAGATAAGCCCGTCCATAGGAGCTGAAGCAAGAACACAGGCCTTAATCGCAATCGTACTGTCGTTGTCGGCCCTTCTTGTCTACATCTGGTTCAGATTTGGCAACCTGCGTTACGGTGTAGGCGCCGTCGTAACACTCTTCCACGATACATGTGCAACACTTGGAGCAGTCACTGGGTGCACTTACATCGCTGGAACGATTATTGGCCAGACACTTTTAATTGGAGATTTTAAAATCGACCTGGTAATAATAGCAGCCTTCTTAACTCTTATTGGATATTCTCTCAACGACACCATTGTTATTTACGACCGTATTCGTGAGAACCGTCGGAAAGGCACTCTGACACCGCAGATAATCAACAACAGTATTAACGAGACTCTATCAAGAACCATAATGACAGGTTTTACAACTTTTCTCGTAGTGTTGACGATGTATATCTTCGGTGGTACCAAGTTAAGAGGATTTAACTTTGCATTGATCTTTGGCCTGATCATAGGCACTTATTCTTCTATAGCCATATCAGCACCTATATTACTGTTCGGCATAAAGACTAAAAAACAAAAAGGCAAATAGATATCAGTTAAATGTGAATTGGAATCTCGATTTTTCTCGAACAACTCTACTGAACATCCAAGTTACGTCACGCACTTCCTCGTACCAGACTTGTCTGATTCACCGTCCTTCGTAGATTATGATTCCATATTTGCCATGTCTTCATAGATGACAGACTCTGCATTAGGACCTAAGGGCGAAGGAATAGGCAATATCTGCATTGGTCCTTGGCCATCCGGTACCCGTCCCATTGATTGATCGGCTTCCAGAGCTGCAAAGGACACCATGTCCAGCAGGGCATTGTCGCGCGCATCGGTATCGTACAGCCATAAAGTCTCGCCCTTGGATGAAAGCTTAAAGTTGGCGTGTAGCCCAGGTTCATCACCACCATCCTCATCAGCCCACACGATTGTGTACCCACCGGAGGTAATAGTAGTACCTTTGGGAAATTTCCACTTCAAGGGATTCTCCGGGTTGTCACTCAGATACATACCGGACAGATCAACAGTCTCATTGCTGGTGTTGAATAATTCAATCCAGTCGTCGTAGTCACCTTGTGGGTCGGCAATAGTGGTGACGTTGCGTGCCATAAGCTCATTGATTACAACTGGTGTTACTTCTGCCTTGGCATA
>CAZVUF010000333.1:0-2457 GCA_964629355.1 uncultured Pirellulales bacterium
ATGCTGACTGGTGCGTTAATTACTATTGATAAGAGCAAAATGGCTCGTATAGACAATAGAGCATATGATTCGACGCCTGCAAGCTCGCGGGCTTGAACAATCAATATCCATTCTAAGATGAAGGCCGGCAGAAATGCTAAAAGCAAAAATTCTATGTTCTTGAGCAATTTTTGGGCAAAGGTCTTTGCTCGATAAGCCAGTATAGCTCCTAAAGCGACCCACAAAAACCACGAGCTGAAGAAAATTCCAACGCTGATATCGTTGCCTTCAAATGTGGTGATGAACTCTCGAAACAGCAAGGACTGGGCAGAGATGGTAAATAGGCCATAAGTAAATATCAAAAAAATCTTGGCAAACTTCATGGTTCTTCACCAAAAACATCCGCCTGGAACACTAAAAAACTCGCGCCTTCTTTCCATGCATCCGGAGGCAACCCAGCCTTTAGTGACAGTTGGGTGAGCATTTGATTAAGACCCCAGCCCTGTTCCGGCGCAACCTGGGGCAGAAAGAGGGCCGAACGGCCATTTTTATTCAAAATAACACCATCGGTGCCGATTCGGATTTTATTATACGAGTCAATTAGCTGTGGTACCGTTAGCACAGATATCTCGATTGTAATGTCTTTGCACTCAGCTTCTGCCACCGGCGAGAATCGTCTATCATTAAGGCTGGCGTTAATAGCATTTAGAATAATCGATTTATACAAAGGCCGCTGCGGAAAGATGTCACCTATACAGCCTCTCAGCCGGCCACTTTTATTGAGCGTCACAAAGGCTGCGCGGGGACAGGCCATTGCATCGCTGATGGTAACGCCTAACTCAGCAGGTTGTGGGACTTGCTTATTCTGAAGGGCATAACTTATTGTCTTGCGGGCCAAAGTCAAAAGCTGTTTTTTATCTTCTTCAGTTAATTCGGGGTTATTTTCCTGCGGTTCGATTTCCGGGAGGTTTGGCCACGCTCCGGAGAAGACCACAGAAAGATAACTAACGGAATTGCTGAAATCACCCGTTAACTCACCGGAAGTCGTGTAATTTGTTAGACTAACCTTAGTGTCTTTGCCCAGCATCGAAAGCAGAACAGCTATTGGTATGTAACCGCAAATCGTAGCTCCGGTTTTGCGCTTATATTCAAAGAAACCTTCGCTGTCCAGCTTGGCTATGTACTCGTATGCTCCCATATCGAGCTCTTTTATCCGCTCCGGAATATTTTCCGTAAAAGGCACATAGCGGTGCTGACGGCCATAATGCACAAAATCCGAGCTTGCAACAACAAGTGTGTCGGCGTCAACGAGGTTTCTTAGAATCTGGCCTGCTTTTCTAATTGTCTCCAGCGAACACTGCCCGGCTGCAATTGGCACAAGCTTAAAATCCTTACAGCGGTACTGCAATAACGGTAGTTCCATTTCTACACTGTTCTCGCCCTCAAATGCATGCGGCAGATTTTGAAACACCGGGAACTTCAATAGCTTTTCGATGAATTCGGTATCCAGCGGGATTAGGCCTAAAGGTGTTTCGTAATGGGTTGCCCTCGGCACACTCAGCATCTCCTCCATGTAGGTACGATGGCTGGGGCCAATAACGACGATTCGTTTATATTTCTTGTCGATGGTTTTTAGCGCGCTGGCTGCGGTTTGGCCTGAGTATGCGTATCCTGCATGTGGAAGGATCATAGCAATAACATTGTTTAAAGCTTTGGTGTCGGCTTTCCGAAAGAACTCGTCGAACTGCGCGGCAAGCACGTTGGGGTCTGCAGAATACCAACTGCCGGCAAGTGATGACCGGAGAATTACTTTCTTAGCAGGCTCAGCAGATTCCCGGGTTTTTGCCTCGGCTGTCACTTCAGATGGAGCAGGAGCTTTCCTTCTGCATGAATCCATAAAAAGCAATACGAAAAAACAAAGGATTAAAACTCCCAAATAGATAAGAAGCCTACTTTGCCATGGTTTTGCGAAATTAATATTCATATCAACCACTCCATTCGTTTTGTTTACAGATGTCCTGCAAGGACTTTAAGGAGCCAGGATACTTTTCAAGTCGGACTGCTCGCACGAATTTATATGGGACAGCCTTTTTGACTATCCACGATGTACCAATAACCATTGCCGAACCCGCTTTCAATAACCTCTGAATAAATTTTCTGCGTGTCATCTCCAAACCCCGTATATTTCTTTACCACACTCTGAGCAACAGCCATTCTTCAGTTTGTTCTGCATGATAGTATAGCCGCTGCGTTCGATAAGCAATTCTTTGCAGTCAGGACAATATGTGTTCTGGCCTTCTTTACTGGTGACATTACCTATATAAACGAAGTCTAATCCTTCACTAATAGCGATTTTGCGAGCCATGTCCAAGGTTTGTGGTGAAGTCGGCGGCAGGTGCCGCATTTGGTACTTAGGGGAAAAGGCCGAAAAATGCAGGGGCGTATCATCACCCATATTTGCTTTAACCCAGCGGGAAA